>NZ_JAXUHN010000089.1:0-75438 GCF_035916875.1 Methylomicrobium sp. Wu6 | reverse complement strand
CTTACCAATGGCAAAGAGCGTTGTATCAGAATGTGGTCGCCGCATTCGTCAACAGCTTCATGGTCGACAAGGAATATTTGAACCCACAATTTCAGGCTTCCGTCAATGCGTAAGTCCTAAAAATATCGATTGGATCAATATTAGCCTTTTAGGTTCGCGTAGCCATCGACGCCAGACACTTGTTTTCTGCTAAATCGTCCATAAATATTGCGGATAAATATTATTAACGTAGAGGGCATCATGCAGTTGGAATCATTTCGAGTAAGGAACTATCGCTCTATCAACGACAGTGGCGAGATTGCCGTTTCTCGTATTACATCCCTATTAGGCCGAAACGAAAGTGGTAAGTCGAATCTCTTACGAGCCTTGCATAGCCTAAATCCGATCGAAGGGTTCGAGGCGCTGAAACCCATCAAGGACTTTCCTCGTCATAGGCGTTTGGAAGAATGCACCGACGACACTCCGGTCTTATCTACGACTTGGGCACTTGACGAAAATGACAAATCGGCTATGCTTGAGATCCTACCACGTGCGACGGAGATTTCTAAAATAGTTATCGGTCGAAGCTACCAAGGAAAAACCAGAACAGTGGGATGGTTACCTGAACTCAAGCCAATACATTTCGATGAGACTGATGTCAAGAGTAAGGTTAAGAAGGTGGCCGCAGCGGTTCGTGCTGTAGCCCAGACGCAGGAGAGCCCTGTCAGCCTGGAGGCAGCTGCTGATGCCTTCGAAGTAGCAGCCTCCGTCTCAAAGGTACGCGACACGTGGGCCACTCAGGCCGCCACAGCAGCAAAGTCTCTGCGCATCGCCCTGGCGGGTGCTGATGCTGAGTTGACAGACAAGCAGGAGGTGATGCTATCGGAGATCGAAGATCTAGCCGACAGCATCGTGGGCGACAAAGATGCTCAGAAGAACGCCAGGAACTGGGCCATCAGCGCCATTCCCAAGTTCATCTATGTAGATGAATATCCGGAAATTGATGGACACCAGGACATTGCCGCCTACATTCATCGAAAATCGCATAACCAGATGAATGAGGTAGATAAGAACTTCGAGAAGCTCTGTAAGGTCGCAGGGCTGAATCCGGAAACGCTGCAAAATTACCTCAGTCAGAATGATCACGAGACCCGGAATCAACTCGCGAACCGTGCCAGTGCGGTCGTTACTGCTGAGATAAAGCGCTTATGGAAGGATCGTGCGCTCAAAATTCGGTTCAATCTAGACGCCAACCACCTGGAAACGATCATCTCTGATCCGACCAGCACCTACGACGTTGAGGTTAACCTTAGCGATAGAAGTCGCGGTTTCCAGTGGTTTTTTGCTTTCTACATTACGTTCTCGGCAGACACGGACGGAGGTAGAGCCGAAGACGCAGTGCTTCTGCTGGATGAGCCCGGACTGTATCTGCATGCAAGGTCACAGTCTGACCTGCTACGGCATTTCGAAGACGACTTTTCTAACCAGATCATCTATACCACACACTCGCCGTTCATGGTTCCTACTCACGCGCTCGATTCCGTACGTACTGTCAATATTGCGGAAAACATTGGGACTACCGTAACAAATGATCCAGCAGGGGACGCCAGAACATTATTCCCTCTCCAAGCGGCACTCGGTTATGATTTGGCTCAGAGCCTGTTTATCGGCCCTAACAATCTTGTTGTTGAAGGTGTCACTGACTTTTGGATCTTGAGCGCGGTAAGCGCCTATCTGGCAGAGAAAGGCATGACGGCACTCCACCCCGAGCTCACTTTGACCCCCGCCGGAGGCGCTCAGAAGGTTTCCTATATGGTCGCGCTGTTAACGTCTGAGTCCCTCAATGTCCTTGTTCTTCTTGACACAGAGCGTGATTCGAAGACAACCAAGGATGAGTTGTTGAAGACTAAGCTCATCCGAGATCAAAACGTCGTTTTCGTTTCGGAGGCGTTCGCCACTCAACCGAATGAAGCCGACATCGAAGACCTATTAGACCCCGTGGTTTACGAGTCACTTGTTCGAGAGTGCTACAGAGCAGAGCTGAAAGGCAAGACGCTGCTACTCAATGTGAATATTCCTCGGATCGCGAAGCGTATTGAACTTGGTCTGAGCGAACTTGGGATTCCGTTTCACAAAACTCGGCCAACGCGCTTGTTTCTCAAGAAAATGGCATCAGAGCCAGAGAAGGTATTACCAGATCAGAGTCTTGAGAAGTTCGAATCTCTATTTGCGTTGGTGAACGAGCGATTGGACAAGCAGGTTGTAAGGGGCGCTAAACCTTTCGAAGGTTAGAAAGCAAAAATGCTTGCAGTCTTCGTACAGTCTTTTAGCGCTGCAATTCAGATACCTTTAAATTGGCTAACTGTATTTCTTTCAATACCGAATGATTTACGGTTATTATCTTAAAGACTGTTATCCGATACAATCCACTACAAACTTCTATAAAAGGCGGTTCTGGTTCAACAGCCGCTAATCGGCGACCGACAACCTTAATAATTCGGTGGATTGTGCCCTGTTAATCCAACCATTCCACCACACTATATTTTGATTGACTGGTAAGGAAGGCTTGCATGATCAATCGACCGTGTTAAAAGATTGGTAACTAAACGATCTTTTAATCGGTAATTCATGACAACCAGTTCCATCAAACCCTTCAAATTCTGCACTCCCGACCACTGGCTGCGTAAGCCTGTCGAAATCTGTTTAATCGGTGTCGGGGGTACCGGCTCTGAAGTATTAACCAGTCTGGCCAGAATTGATTACGCCATCCGAGAGCTTGGTCATCCTGGGCTGCATGTTACAGCATGGGACGAAGATATGGTCGAAAGACCCAATATAGGCCGACAAGCCTTCTATCCCGCCGATCTTGGACATAATAAGGCGCTGGTTTCCATCCAGCGTATCAATTACCTGTACGGACGCGATTGGGTGGCCATGCCTCGTATGTTCGATATCAATACCGAACGTGGCCAATGGAATTATGACCTTTTGATCACCTGTGTCGATGTTGCCCAATTCCGGGCTGATTTAGCGAAGCAAGCGAGTCGATATACAAGATGCCTATGGCTTGACACCGGCAATGGCGAGCATGCCGGACAAGTTATTTTAGGCAGGCTTGGTCATGCCAACGAAAATTCAATCAAACTGCCTTCAGTATTCGATTTCCATCCTGAACTGGATGGCATGGTGGATAACAATACTCCGTCATGCAGCATGGAAGAAGCGCTGGCCAATCAGGATTTGCCAATCAACCGTGCCATCGCAAACGTCGCTATGCAGTTGATCTGGTCGTTATTGCGGCATGGTGGAGTAAACCACCAAGGGGCTTACGTCGATATTCGAAATGGAACGCAGACACCGATTAATATTTTTTCAGGTATGGAGAAAATTTAAATGTTTAAAGCAATCCTGTGGTTTCTTATAGTTTTTAGCGGAATAGCCCATTCTGCAAGCCGTATCGAAGGGCGTGTAGTCGGCATTCATGACAGCGACACTCTGACGCTGCTTGTCGCTGGTAACCAAACAGTGAAAATCCGCTTGGCACAGATCGATGCCCCGGAAAGCGACCAGGCTTTTGGGCAGAAATCGAGACAATCACTAGCGGAAATGGTTTTCAATAAGTCGGTATCCGTCGAAAAAGAAACCGTGGACAAGTATGGGCGAGTTGTTGGAACCGTTTTCGCCGATGGAATTGATGTCAATAAAAATCAAGTGGTACGAGGCATGGCTTGGATGTATCGAAAATACGCTCACGACAAAACGTTAGTTCAAATTGAGGATAACGCGCGACAAGCGAGAGCGGGTCTTTGGAGTGATCCTAATCCGGTACCACCTTGGGAATACCGGCATGGGGGTGCAAAACCAACCACGACAACAGGACCTGCAGTCACGGGTACTTGCGGTTCCAAAAAATACTGCAAACAGATGACGTCTTGTGACGAAGCCAAGCAGTATCTTGCCTGTGGAGTTTCTTCCTTGGACAAAGATGGTGATGGTGTGCCTTGTGAAAGCCTTTGCAAAAATTGAGCACATCGACAGTGAAAACAAGGATGCTATTTGGCCACCCCATCGGCCTGTTCATACTATTTCTTACCGAAATGTGGGAGCGATTTTCGTTTTACGGCATGCGGGCACTGCTTGTGCTCTATATGACCCAGTATCTTATCCATGCGGCGCAATCCGGAGCCGATATCGTCGGATTTAATTCGCTGCAGGTAGCCTTGGAGTGGATTTTCGGACCTCTGGCTATACAGCCGTTAGCTTCGCAAATTTACGGGCTCTATACCGGTTTCGTCTATTTCACGCCATTGTTCGGCGGTATTATCGCGGATCGGTTTCTAGGGCAGCGCAAGACCGTGGTGATCGGCGGCGTGCTGATGGCAGTCGGGCATTTCATGATGGCGTTCGAAGCATACTTTCTGATTGCCCTGATGCTATTGATCCTGGGCAACGGGTGCTTCAAGCCCAACATATCCACTCAAGTAGGCAATCTCTATTCTATCGGCGATCCGCGTCGAGATGGCGCATTCACAATTTTCTACATGGGCATCAATCTTGGGGCATTTTTTGCGCCGCTAGTATGCGGAACGCTTGGTCAGCGTTATGGATGGCATTATGGCTTTGGTGCTGCTGGGGTCGGGATGGTGATCGGGTTAATCATTTACCTGGCCGGCCAAAAATACTTGGCTGATGATCGATTTTCCCAAAGTCACAGGATGGAAATGGAGTCTGATCCCCTGACCAAAGAGGAATGGCGAGCGATTGGAGGGTTGATGGTCCTGGCAGTCGTCAATATCGTATTTTGGGCGGTATACGAGCAACAGGGTAACACCCTTCAATTATTCGCTGACCAACGGGCCGACTGGGATATATTCGGCTGGGAAATGCCGTCGACCTGGTTTCAATCGTTGAATCCGGCTTTTATTTTCCTGTTGGCTCCGCTGATAGGAGGCATGTCGGCGAAACGCACTGACAAAGCCAATGGAGATTCCAGCATTCGCAAGATGGCTTTCGGTGCCATGATGCTGGGTGCATCGTTTCTTGTATTAATTGTCGCCATTACTGGATTGGAATCGAAAGAGAAAATCAGCTTTCTGTGGCTGGCTCTCTGCACACTGATCTATACGATTGGGGAGCTGTATTTGTCGCCAGTCGGTCTTTCCCTGGTCACAAAGGTTTCACCGGCAAAAGCGGTCAGCACGGTGATGGGATTATGGTTTTTGTCTACATTCTTTGGGAATTATTTGGCGGGATATATCGGGACTTTTTACTCCAGCATGAGTCATACCGACTTTTTCTTGCTCTTGACGGTGCTGGGCGTCGGTACCGGGGTTGTCATTTTCTTGATCCAGCACTTGTTGGAAAAGTCGATTGTTCGATCAATGAAGTAGTGCTTGATGCAAATTTTCAACAAGAAAATTGACAGAGTTCCGGCCGATGCCATCTATATTGGCCGCGGATCACACCTAGGAAATCCTTATGCGATCGGCGAATCAGGTAGCAGGGATGAAGTGCTGAAGGCTTATGAACTGTATCTCAACAAAGAAATCGACCAGAAAAATCCCATCATCCTGCTGAAGCTGCGCGAGCTTTCTGAACAAAGCTCATTGGCATGCTACTGCCGGCCGGCCCCTTGTCACGGGGAAATAATTGAGCGTGTCTGGCGGGAACGGATAAAAACAATGCGGCATCAGAGATCGGTTTACTACGCCGGGATTGGGTCAAGAAATACACCAGAAGATGTGCGGGCAATCATGGCCAAGTTGGCAAGGCGTCTGAATGAGTTGGGCTTCGTATTAAGAAGCGGTGGAGCAGATGGGGCAGATTCCGCATTCGAAGATGGCGCTAAAAACAAGCAAATATTCCTTCCATGGGAAGGGTACAATAGCCGTGACAGTGAATTCACTTCGCCATCGTCGGAAGCGTTCAGGGTGGCAGAAATTATCCATGACGGATGGCAGTATCTTAAGCCTGGGGCACAAAAGCTGATGGCAAGGAACAGCCACCAAATACTTGGCGTCGATATGCGCAGCCCTGCTGACTTTGTTGTGTGCTGGACGCCTGACGGTGCCGAAAAATCTAATCAACGCAGCCGTGGTACCGGTGGTACTGGTCAGGCAATCGACTTGGCGGATCGTTTTGGAATCCCTGTTTTTAATTTGGCCAAGGGCGGCGCCACAATTCTCCGGATTAAAGAATGGGTACAATGTAATCCATTATACAGCCAAAATTTTTAGCAAATGATAGCAACAGATATAGCCAAATACATCCAAGAGAACGTATCAACCTTTCAGGATATCGAGATTCTTGGTCCTGGCGTCGCCTACCACTACAGTCGGCATTCTGAAGGAATTCTCGCCAATGGATTTTTAGGTGCGCCATTAACTCTGGATCTCGACTGCACACAGAGTCCAGTTGAAAATCACAAGGCAACTCATAATCCAGGTGTCGTTTTCTGTTACGAAAGCTTGGAAGAAACCGCTGAAGAAGGCGATTGCGCGAAGTATCTGTTTAACGAGTGTGAACCAAAAATTTTCAGAATTAATTTTACAGCTGCTGTTCGAGCGGTTCATGTTCAAGAAGCCCTGCTGGAATCTCCGCCTACTATCATGATCTCAACAACAGAGATTGAGTCATTTGAATGTCTTGGTCCGTGCTCTGATTTTTGGGACGAAGAAGGGTTTTGACATCATTGCAACTGCCGCCACCGCACATCGGGTATCAGAAGTTACTCATCCACCCCATAAAGCAAATATTCGTCAATGGCATTTTCGTAAATGAAGTTTTCGTCGACCAAAACAGGTTGTTGAGCGTCAGGTTGTGGTTGTATGGGTATCAGGAAGTTCGCCATGGAATTTGGGTCGTAGCTATTCAGATAATCTTGCCGGCTATCGTTTCTTTGGTTTTGGGGCGCTGACGGTCTGTCGCTGATACCAAAAAATCCATTTCTTTGATGGTTTTCCAATTCATCGCTGTACTCGGCGTCATCTGCGCATAATCTTGCGGAAGCCATCATAAAAAACAGTAATATAAATATTTTTGGCTTGATCGACATCGACATATACTCCATTCAGTTTGAAGGTTCTTTTGCCGTTGAAGGCAATGCCAGTCCCTTATCTGCCTTGGCATTTTGACGAGCCAGCCAATGCTCAGACGGAAGCGAAGAAATTCTCTGAAATTCCTTGCGCTCTTCGTCATCTGCCAGAATCCCCAAATGCTCTGACAATCCCAGAAGGGAAACACCGACTTGACCAACTTCCTGCGCAATATTCCCGGCCGGTTTGTCGTAGACATGATCGATGATGTCGTGAAGGGATTGTTTGTCCAATCCAGCAGCCTGAACCAGTTCAATGGATTCTTCGGCAAAACGGCGAATACGCTCTCCTGTGTTGCTTGCTGTTGCTTTTCCGAACGTGGCGTTGGCCCATTGCAGGATTTCTGCCTGGCGTTGTTGGCGATTGGACAAAGACGGGTGTAGTTTGATAATGTCGGCTCCAGGATCAAGCAATTTTGATTCCGGATTTACCAGCGCGGCCATTCCCCAAATGACTCGGCCAATGCAGCCGACCTGTAATGTATCGATGATTAGGTTTAACGCTACTCGGCAATCGTCCGGGTTATCACGATCGAATTCAGTGTCTTCGTTATCACCATTTTCAGTAGCTGCAACTGGCATAAATCCTCTTTCTATGCTGTCCAGTATGCCGCATAGATCGATCGCCATGTTTATATCTCGTTCACTTGCTTTAGCTATGTTCATTTAAGGTTTCTCATTTGAATGTATGGTTATTGCGACTGAAGATTCTTTATTGAGAATCGTTTGAGCACGTTCAAAACCAACCCAAACACCAGAAGCATCAAGTCCTCTTGCAGCCAATTCTTCCTTGGCCAGGCGATTGAGGTCGATCTCCCCGGCGGCTGCAGCAACCAGCACTTTGACCAACATGGTTTGGATCGGCCCAAGCTCATCAACAGTGAAAGGCCCGGTTGAATAACTCATGCGTAATCCGGAACAACAATCAGAAAATCCATCTTTCAGCCACCCACTCAACCTCTTTACGGTCGAGTTTGTGGCCAGGAATGAAGCTCAAGGATCGTCCAGATTGAGCAGTACCATCGGTACCCAAATCGCCAAAACCTTGGAGCTTCATGTTTTCAGTGGCCACATCAAATCCGTCTGAGCATTTAACGAGGATTTCGAGGCGCTTCATGGAATCTTCACCCACTTCTTTGGGCAGGAATAAGTCACATCGACCAATACCACCCCGACGTGCAACCCTGCCGCGGATTTGGTGCAAGGTATTTAATCCCAATCGCTCCGGATGAACCACGGCGACATGGCGGAGGCGAGGTAAGTCGATTCCTGTCTCAACGGCAATGGTACTGATGAGAATGTCGGCATCATCGTTTCGCATGGCCGCGATCGCAGCCAGCTTTTCTTCGTCCTTCAATTTGCCGTGCATGTATCTAACCCGTCCAGGAAAATGGCGATTCCAAAGTTCGTAGGCACCTTCGGCGGATTTTCTGTCAATCGCTGCTTCTTCTTTGGATTCAGCCAGTGGATAGATAATCAGCGCCTGATGTCCTGCAAGGACGCTACGCTTGATGGACTCAAACAAAGCTTCTCGGTGTTTAGGCGAAACCAACCTTGTCTTGATTTCTTTCTGGACATGGGCCTTGGTCAGTCTTGAAACCGCCATGCCGCCCCATTCCAGCAAAGCTGCAGTGCGTGGAATACAGGTGGCGGTTGCATTGAGGATGTTGGTGTCGGGACCTGCGAGCTGATCTTTTTGCAAAGTCCCGAACTTTTGCGATTCGTCGATCACCAGTAAATCCGGATGGAAATTCTTGGGCAGCCGGTGATGTAGTGCTGTGGTTCCGATCAAGAATTTGGAGTTCGGTGTCTCGTTGGAATCACCAACAACAAGGCCCGGTTCCAAATCAGGCCACCAGCTTGCAATGTTGTCTCTCGTTTGAACAGCCAGCGGCTGGTTTGGGCACAGCCATACCACGGTACCACCATTTCGAACCACTGCGGCGCCGGCGGCGGCTGCAACATAGGTTTTGCCAAATCCCACATCAGCCGATAGAAGCCTTAGCATTGGCATATCCGATTCAATGTCCGCGCAGATTTCTTGAATGACATCCCGTTGTTCGTCGGTGGGCTTCAATTCCGTTTCGGAAAGCAAGTGATCAAGGGATTCGTGAGGAATGTGAATCGATGAGCGAAGGTTTCGTTCTCGATACGTTTCAGCACGAGCACCGGATATCACATCGAACGTAGCGATCAGTTTCAGCATCTTAATCGCAAGCAGTCCATCACGAATCGTTTCAGGAAAATGTATGACGTTTAGAAGCCTCTCGAAACTCGGATGGTTGGCCAAGCCTGGTATTGCTGACAATCGTTCTGCTTCCGTTTCAGATGACCATCTCAGTTTTTGTCTCAACCATTGCGCTGCCATTGGAACGGTAGGAGGCAATAACGAAAGCTGTAAATGCTCAAAAACGGTTTCAGGCGAGATCACTCGCGCTTTGCCTGGGTAAACAGGCACAACGTACCCCACATAATCGGAACTGATAACAGACGGATTTCTGAGTTGAGCAAATTGTTTGTAATAGCTAATGGTTCCGGACAGACAAATTTTGCAGTAGAGATGATCCTGAAGATCGGAAGCATAGGTTCTTGGATCACCAAAAAAGGTCGCACTGACTTCGTTACCGACAACATCAACTAGTTTTGCAACGGTTCTGGATGGAACGGAATTGCGATGAACCACGATCTCGGTCAGTTCGCCGTACAGAATGCATTTCTCACCATCAGGCAAATCGGCAAAATCAGTTTTTAGCTGTTTCAATCGCAAGTCAAGGTATTTTCTTGGTAGCAAAAAGGGAGCAAATTCGGGCGAGGTGATACCCAAGGACTTTAGGCGTCCAAGATTTAGTGTTTGTGATGATGTAGTTTTCGCTGCGCTCATGGAGAAATTTAGGTGGTTTCTCTAGGATTTTACGGAGAAATGGAAAAAAGCAAGCGGGGAAAGACGAGGCTTTTAGGCTTCTTTCTATATTTGAATGTCTATTTTATTTTTGGATTAGAAAAGTCTCCTATTCATTGTTAGGAAAGTTATTCGATTTGTGCTAAATAAGGTTGACACGCCGACGAGAAAATTGTGTAGTTATTTGAAAATGATGATTGGATCATCAGGAGTGAATATGTCTACGGTGATTTATTTAGCCGACATTTCAACCTTATTTATGCCCATGCAAATCAACGGCGCAATGTTTGTAAAAAGGTACTCTGTCCAGGTAAGCCGCAAAACCAAAAGCATTGGATACTATGGCAACCCCGCTGCAATTGGCACTGGGTCCTAGTTACTCTTGCTGGAATCGGATGAGGTCAGATCGTTCAGGGAAATCGCCGAATGGGAGAAAAATCGATAACAGTTACGAGAGTCGGATGGTCCACTTTACCTGCCTGGTGCCGAACATTCTGGCCGCTATTCTCGATGACGATTTACCGGACCATATTAAGTTTGAATTGGGCGTTGATCTTTATGTGTTGTGGGATTTGCAAAGAATGAATTGTACTTTAGTCGATTCTGACAGTATTTGACTTTTTGTGCCTTCAAAACTCCACATTCAAATTACAGATTCAGATCAATAACAATCTTTGTCGGTTAGCTATTTGCCAATAGATTGTGTTGAAAAGTCGGTCTTTGGCAGACTTAGGTTTTTTATGGCATTAGATAATCTTGTAAGTAAAAACATATAGCTAATGATGAGTTTGCATAACTCGTTGATAGGTAAGCCACTAGTTTGACTAGTGGCTTACCTATCAACAAATTAGAAGCGAACGCTACTCCCCGAGTCTTCGTCGAGAATACTGGGAACTCATTTCCGATTTTCCTGGCAGTCCTGGACGGCCAGGAGGTTGAAATCACAATTTACTACATGGAGATCAACGACATGAATAAAAACAAACCCCTAGCTGCGGATGCGGAAAAAGAAGACATTCAGATAGCCTACTGCAAGATCTTTCCTCCGATTGGAATAGCGCGGGTGGGTGATAGTGTTCAGAGGGAGATGAATAGAGGCTGGTTTGTTGACCCCGCCATCAAGGATATGAGACCCGATGACTTCAGGTACAAAGATGACGAAGGGAAAATCAAGCGTCAGGCTGCGATGTTTATGATCATCGCATTCGACAAAGAGGATAAGCCGCTTCGAGAGATAACATCCACCGAGGCCGACATCGTTTGGAACGTGCACCTAGCGAACAAGAAAGCTGCGTGGTTTAATTTTGAAGGCACCAAAACCGCCTTGAATGCTTTCGCTGCAAAGCCCAATGATATTCCACTCACCATACGTAACTTCCAGGTGGGAAGTATCAACTTGGTCGATAACAAAACAAGTTATG
This sequence comes from Methylomicrobium sp. Wu6, assembly GCF_035916875.1. Classification (NCBI taxonomy): domain Bacteria; kingdom Pseudomonadati; phylum Pseudomonadota; class Gammaproteobacteria; order Methylococcales; family Methylococcaceae; genus Methylomicrobium; species Methylomicrobium sp. Wu6. Next base: position 64,046 of record NZ_JAXUHN010000089.1, on the reverse strand, counting down.
CCCCCTCGCAGGATAGGGTCGATGCCTACGAAATTAATGGAGGGATGCAGGAAATCGGCGGAGCGTCCATAGAAAGCGGGCATAAATTTGAAGGAACCTTCAAAACTGCAACGCACGTCTATTTGGGCGAACTGCAAACTGACGCGAGCGGCCGACTAATCGTACTTGGTGGGCAAGGCAAATCGGACGCTGTAAATGAACGTGGGGAGTCGATCAAAGATGAACGGTGGATTAGAAATTACGCCAATAATGACGACTGGTACGACGATATTAGCGATGGCCCGGTCACCGCGAAAGTGACCTTAAAGACAGGCGGGGCCGAGGTTGAAGTCAGAGGCGGTGCATGGGTCTTGGTTACGCCGCCTGATTTCGCGCCGGATGTAAAGAACGTCGTTTCCCTTTATGATGTTATGGAAGAAACAGCGTTTCGGGAACCTTCTCTACTGAATATCACTACGCCGATACTGAGAAGGCCGGACCAGGTTTCTTTTGAGTTGGACATAAAACCCTTACTCGAACGGATGCACAGCCAGCGATGGGTCAACGCGCGCGGTCTAAGGGGGCACGGAACAAGTAAGGCCGGTGATTTTCAGGTTGAGAACGGAAATTCCCCGACGCTTTTGGATCCTGACTTATCAGACAAGAACTCTGAACGAGGGAGGCAACTAAGAAGTCGGATTGTTTCGGTTCTGAGAAAACCTGCGTACAGAACTTACATCAACGGGGATTTTTCGGATCAGTACAAATCTCCGACAGCGATAAGTCAGGCAACCACGACTTTTATGCCGCCCCTCGCTGGTGACGAGGGGGATCCGGAAGACGGTAACCCTGCGACTTGGTTGTCGCTAACCTACTTGCAATACGAACGTTTCCTCCAATGGAGTAACAATAATTTTACTAGCGGTGTGCTTGGGAATAATTCAGACGACATGGAAAGTCTGAATTCTATGACAAGAAAGGTGCTCGAAAACTGCGCAGGTGGCGCCTTTTACCCGGGCATTGAAATGACCTGCATTGCACGAGACCCGAGGCTTTACACTGAAGCATTCAGATTTGATCATTCAAAGGTAGGCGCTGGGGATATCTCGAAGTTCATGGCGTTGCCGTGGCAGGCTGACTTCTGGGAGTGTCAGCAACATTGGTGGCCGGCCCAACGTCCAGATGATGTCATCACAAGTGAGGAATTGGATGCCGTTCTGAACAAATTCGCGGAGGATGTCGAGGCTGTCGAGAACAATTATGAAAAAGTCCTTTTTAAGCGAACCAGGTGGGACAGAGGCATCGGTATAAGGTCGAGACCTTCGAACGCCTATCTGCTAAGCAGAATCTTGCCAGAGCCATCAGAAGGTATGTCGGTAGAGGACTATGTTACTTTGATGTCGGGTCTTTCGGCGAATCCGGCTAAGCTCAAGTTCGACTCAATTTTCTCAATTTTTAGGAGAATAAGCGGCCTCGGAGCATACACGGATTTGATTGATGAATTTTCTGGTGACGGCTCCGAGCTCGCCAGCCCTTGGAGGGTCCAATACCTTTCGCAAGAAAGCCTCGATTCATATTCAGGCCTCTATTTCCATTTGATTGTTGCTTCGCCGAGCGAAATAGCAAATATCTTACCGACGGATTCCGTGCAGACTCTCGACGAGATCAGACGTAGCTGGAACATTTATAAATTTCAGAACCCGGCGACGGCGGCAAAGATCCTGGGCCAATACGCCAATGGCGCACTAGAAAATTTGCGTTCTCAGATTCAACGTATACTCAACGATGTCTACGGCGTATTGAAATCAGAACCGAATGATAAAACCGAAAAAGTCAGTTTGGGGAAATTCCGTCAATTCCTGATGGGGTCAGTAGCGGCGTTGGAAAATGAATTCGCATTCCGGGATTTCGACTCCAAAAGCCCCGAATTCTTAAAGCTCCGAACCATGGAAATGATGGAAAACGCGAAGGATGCTCTTTACTTGCGAGCTTCTAACTGGGCAGGCGACATGGATATGGTCAATGAGTGGAAGAAAATGGGTTTTGTGCTACAGAAGACCGTATCCTTCGATGGCTCAGGCTCTCGCCAGAGTACGAATATCCTTCAGTACGAGAACGAACGGTTAAAGTACGACGGAAAGTCCTTCAGAGAATACTTCTATTATCTGATGAACATTCAGGATTACCCGGACTTTATTCCCTATTCGAAACTGATTGCTGAAGAAATTCTAAATACCGCACAATTTTTGATTGACCAGATTGGGATTTTTGATGCTGATCATCCGGAATCGTTCGTTCAGTACTCGGAACAGTCTTTTGACGCCAAGTTGGAGGAAATATATGAAATCTTGAGAAGCCAAGCAGCGACCGCATTAGGTTGGCGAACAGGAAATACCCGGACCGATGTTATCAGCCGGATACATGATAGAGCAGTATTTAATCAGACCGACGGGGCTTGGCTGCGATTTATTGCAAATACAGGGGCAATGAATAAAGTCTCATCGCTGCTCTTCGAAGTTTGGAGCGATGAGATAGGAAACGGTGATCCTTCTCTGCATCACGGAAATCTGTACACAAATTTGCTGGGTTCGCTTGGGATTTCTCTCCCACCGGTCAATTCGAGAGCATATGCAGACAACCCGGACATTGACGAATCGAGTTATATAGGATCAGTCTTCGAAATGGCTATTTCACAGCATTCCGAAGCCTTTTTTCCAGAATTAATCGGCATGACCCTTTTCTTGGAATGGGAGGTCCTTAGTCTCGTGCCGGGTATTAGGCGAAATGATTACCTAGGAATCGACAGCCATTTCTGGAAGATGCATGTAGGGATCGACAACTCAACTCACGGACACGGCGCAAAGGCAAAAGAGGCGACCAAGTTGTACCTTGATGGGGTACTAAAAGACAGCGGCGCGAAGGCCGTGCAAGAAGAGTGGAAACGAATCTGGCGCGGCTTTGTTGCTTTCGCAACTGCAGGGTATGGCTATTTTACTAACATCGACGGTGTCGATACTCTGACGCTTACGAGGAAACACAAAGGCAATCCAGAGGAAGCCATTATCGAACTGATTGGCAGGAAGGCCCACTACGGGGCGCTTAACCATACAGGGAAAAGCTTAGGAGGGCATCGCCTGAACGATTTATTTGAAGAACCCCGTATTTTCGTCGCGGAACTGGCTGCTTCGCCCTATGTCACACCTGGACGACCGGATGAAAGCAAGTTATTAAACTATCTCACTACATTTGAGGGTCCTATGTATAAAGTCTTCGATGAAAGGGATCTAGAACTGTGGAGACAATGGATAGCGTGGCTCGGAGAAAGCGGGGATACTGATTCTAATAAAACCTTTCTTACTAAAGCTCAATCTATGTTCCTACTTATGCAAGAGCTCAGAGAACTGGCGCGGAGTAGTGGCGGGCACAAAAGGTATAAGGTCGAGAAAGCCTCCAAGAAAAAGACAAAGGAGAAGAACGAGAAGCAGTTAATAGCTAACTTCTTTGAAAACGGCGATATAGAAGGCCTTATGAGAGCACTCAAGGAGCCTGAAAATGGCTGGGTCATTCCGTACGATCCTGGCTCAAGCCCTATGATCCTTGACCTCGCCCGCGTCAATAACCCGATGGGAGCCGCGCTGGATCGTAGATTCCCCAAACTTGGAAATCAAATCGGAAGAATCATTCTAATAAATTGGATAGAAGCTGGGTGCCCTATTCCCGGCGAGCCAACACCGGAAGAACCAAAGTCACCGCCGAGCAAAGTATGGGAAGGGAAAAAACTATTGGTTCAGCAGATTGGTATGGGGGCGGTTCATTAAATCAGGTATCTATTGCTACTCAACCTGTGTTCACTGACTCAAAATGAAAATGTATGATGTAAGCATAATCGGCAGTGGCCCCGCCGCCATCTCCGCAGCTATAGTTTTAGCTCAATGCAACTTTAACATCATTGTCTTTTGCGAAAATGAGACTAGGTTGGCAAAGGGAGATTTTGGCGAGACTTTAAGTCACTCTGTGATACCCAGCTTAGGGGAGTTGGGTGTCCTTTCTTTGTTCCAGAAACTTAAGTTGGAACCGATCACAGGTTCTGTTTCCTCATGGGGGACGGAAAAGATGGAAGAGACCCCTGCGTTACTTCATCCCTTTGGCATTGGGTGGGTACAACAAAAGCATGCCTTCAATAGAATCCTTATCGAGCGCTCGACAAGCCTCGGGGCATGCTTTTCCACCGATCAAATAAGTCGGGTCGAAAGAAAAAACGAAGTGTGGAAAATATTCACCGAACGCGGCGGATCTATCGCATCGGAGCTAATGATCATCGCAACTGGCCGGGACAATCCCAGGTTTGCGAAATTATCCAAAAAAGTTTCACTCGACAAGCTTGTCGCGTGTATTGTGACATTGGAAGAAGATAGTCGTGATTCGTTGAATTTTGTCAGCATTGACTCGTCAGAAAACGGATGGTATTTTTCGGTAAAGTCCGATGAAAAAACACGAGTCTTAAGCTATTTTACGGATGGCGATCTTCTGCGCTATAGGGATCTACAAACATTTCTCCAGAGTGTAAATCAACATCTACTTGATCTTCCATCCATGTCGAAAGCTATAAAACGAATTGACATAGCTAAGGTAAAATCCTTCCGCATTGTTTGCGCCAATTCCACTTTTCGGAAAAATTTCTTTACCAAAGGCCTATTTTGTTGCGGAGACTCAGCTCAGACGTTCGATCCACTGTCTTCCCAGGGAGTCAGTGCTGCCATTCGTGACGGAATCGAAACTGCTAAATTCTTAGCTAGGTTAGATTGTGGCAATAAAGAATCGATGATCGAATATGAACGAAGGAGACGTCAGCAATACCTCGAATACCTAAAGAATTGGGGCAATATCTATTCCACCGAAAGGCGGTGGATCAGAAATGTTTTCTGGCAAAGAAGGCAACATCTTCAATATGTTAAGACTTTTATAAATACTGTTTGCGAATGAGATGAGAAAAATAAACATTCATCAAAATGCTGGGTAATCACATAGCCAAATTGCTAGCTGCTGATCAGACTCTCCGAGTGCATCTACGGAATAGATTCGAGCAGCTAAGCTAAGTTGAAAATTAGCTTCTTAACTCAAACCCGCCCGATCATAACCGAAGTTTTCAGCTACTTGAATGTCGTAAAATGGCCGACAGGGCCTGATGTGCTAATTCAACCAAGCCCATAAATTGGCGTATGCACTAGATAAATTTGGCCATGTCAACTCTCTGAGCGATCAATTCTAACCAGATTTGCATATCCTAGAAAACTGAGTGCCGACGCACCTCCTTCTACAGAAAAGCCAGCGGCTCGTTCATTGCCTCCACCACCGAAACGCTCAGCTAGTAACCCAACATTGACAGAACCATTAGAACGAAGTGAACAGAGCCAAGCATTACGCTCGCCATTGAAGTGATACGTCATTCCAAAGCTTCCCCTTTCCATGGATAGCATCAGGCCAAGATCGTTGGCAAATGCCGGCGGCGCGTTGATGGCCATGCCAACGACATCGCCAAGACAAACCGCATGACGCGCTTTCATTAATCTGGCGGCAATTCTTCGAGTCTGCTCATTCAGTGCTTTCCCTTCCGATCTTAATTCGCCAAGAGAAATACCCCCAAATTCCATGAGATCCATTGGAAGACGATTGTTCAGCGCGGCAATAACATCGCTGGATGTCTCGATAGAAAATCGACCTTGGTTGTGATCCTGGATCATCTCCAGCAAAAGCGGCGTCTTGGCGTGGTTGAAAAACTCCCATGCCATGACACAAGCGCTTCGTGAGCTATCAATTATGAAGGTAAGGTTGTGTGGTACCAGCTGAGCACTGACCTGATCCAAGTACTTCTCTTCATAATGTGACTGGCTTTCGATAACCACGATGCGTTCAGCGTTGATCGCGGCTTCGAAGAGAATTCCTAAAGAAATTCCACAGCCAAGCACAAAGACTTCCGCTCCGGACTCGAAGTCTGGCATCGGATCGTTATACCGATAGGGTCTGTAATAAGCCCCATCGCCAAAAAACTCCCATGCAGCCCAGGCTGATCCAAGGCCATCCGCACTGTATTCTGGATAGATGATGACTTGTTGCTTATGCATGAACTATTCGGCCTCCCTTGAAATGCATGATCCTAATGAAAAACAACATGTGAGGTCACAACGAAAGGCGTGATTTTTGAGCGTCTTTCGTTACAAGGGCGTTGGTTTTATGAAAATTGTTCCATAGCGCGGAATTTGCCTTCCTTTTTTGACGAGCATCAATCAAACGACTAGAATAATGCTTGGCACCCGCCTTACTTGCACACGAGTAAAAAAAGGTTTATCTAAAATTGTCATTGATTTAATTTCTTAAATGGCTTCGTCGTTGGGACGTTAAACGTGTGCATTCATCCCAGAACGATGAAGTGTTGAGGAAATTTATTTATGACTATCAAAGCATTTGTCTTCGAGACACATCAATACTGCCAGGCTCATATTGCCGCCCCTTTCAAAAGGACTCATATCTACGAACTTTTAGCTACCGCATTTGGCTATAACTCCTTTGCAGCGCTGAGTTCTGAATCAATTTTGTTGCCGGGGGAGCAAGTACATTCGTGTATCCAGCAATCGAAGTCTCTACATAAGCGCTGCTTGGATCTTGGATACCCAACTGCTGTGGCCGATTTCATTGCCACTCAATTTCCAATTTTAATAGAACAAAAGCGGATCAATATTTTGTTGCTTTCCGATTTGATATTGAAGCTAAGGCAGCAATTATCATATCGAGGCTATTCAGATTGGCAGGAAGAAGACATTGACGAAAGTGAAGACGAAAATCTGGAGCAATGGGTCGACAAGGATTGGCCTCCATTCCATGACGAACCTCATGACTTGATTTCACAAGAATTACTAAAAACCCTTGAAGATGCTGCTATAAGTGGGAACGCCAGTGCCCATTACGCTTTAGCTTTGATCCATTCCCCCGTAGATGTAGACGAACGGTCACCAGGGTTTGATTTTTGGTATAACCAAGAAAAAAGTGGTCGTGTATTAACAGGGGTGGAGAAAGAATGGGCTGAACAGTATGCATTCACCGTTGTAAAAGATCAAAAGTACGAACACCATCTCCGTGAGGCGGGCCGCTTAGGAAATGAACTTGCTTTGATCGATTTGGCAGATTTTTTCGATGACCCCACATTTTTTGAACAACCCAGAAGTGGGCTTAATCATGATCCACTAAAAGTAGCAGAAATAGCTGAAAAATTAGATCGTTATCAGGACGTCCATTCCTGGTTAACCGTTGCGGCTGAAAAGGGTGAAACGGAAGCAATGCTAAGACTCATCGAAGAATTTGACCAAGGTAATTTGCAGCGTTGTTGGACCTGGATTTACCTCGCTCAACTATTAGGCACCGATCTTTCTAAAGACGACTATTACGCTATTCATGAAGATGGATCGGATTACGACGATGATGTCGGTGGCCCCATGTATGTTGATGGCAGAGAGGGTATCAGGCTCAAATCCCTTGGTAAAGAAGAGGATGTCCAAGCGCGTTTAAACGCTCAAGAATTATTTGAAGCCATTCAATAAACGAAAATCGACAACATCAACTGACTGATCAATGATCAATTGCACGGGTAGAATGCTGCCCGTGCGCACTTACATAAATCAATAGGGCTAATATTGCTCACCTAGTAGTGTGGCTCGACCCTGGTCCGTCAAACGATAACCGATGAATTTGTCATCTGCGTCTCGCTCTTCAGTAATGAGCCCTGATTTTTCCATTGGGAATATGATTTCCTTCATCACACGGCCAGTGCTTTTTGTACCGACCAAAGATCCCCATCCAGCCTTGTACGAAATCCTTGGCAAATCTTTTGAACAGATGAATGTACCATCATGGTAGGCGATGGCGAGAACCAGGTAACGAGCATCGTCCATTGCGAATTTAGCGCGATCATGTCGCCGATGTTGACCAACCATTCGATTAATCATTTGCTGGGTAGCCAGGTCGTAGCGTCGAGTGGCTTCCGTTTCATCGACCTTATCGAAGTGTGCTATTTCAATAATTGCATCGGTTTTGGTCCAACCGTTCAATCTCACCATTTTGTGAGCAAGGGAATTCTTAGGAATTGGTTGAGGCTTCAAGTCCGGCATTTTTAATAATTAGATTAATGTTCAAAACCTTCAAAATACCCTGAATAACCGAAATTGAGACAGATCCGTATTGTCCAGACTCGATTTCATCAATGATGATTGGATCACAACCAGACAAGTTTGCAAGTTTGAGGGCCGGCATGCCTTTAGCTTCACGAGCCGATTTGATGGCTGAGGAAAATTCGGTAAAACAAATCGCAGTTTGTTGTCCAACATCATCACTTGTTGAGTCTTCAATAATCATTTTATGCGGCCGCGGTGGCTTCTCTGATTTTCCAAGCCAACTCCAGAGCTGACAAAACCCCAGCCAGTGGTCGTAAGCCGATTTCTCTGGCATCTCTCGATGCGCTTTCCAGAAATTAATGATATGTCGCTTGCCAAGTCGATGAAGCGATGTCAGTCCTTCTTGGGCGTCGGTAAACTCCAGGAAGTTTACGATCAAGGAAACCTGCTTAAGTCGGTTTTTCTTTCCACCACGGCGCACATAGTCATGGGTGTACGATTCCAGTTCTTTAGCCCAGGTACGCATTACTGATTTCCACGCGAGAATGGCCTAATTCCATTGAGATTATGAGGCGGGCTTTGCGGTCAATATCCTTGGCTTCTTCTAAGGAAGTTGAGAGGTATTCGGCCAGTTTTTCGATCCGTCCTTTGTGCTCCCATCCAGCCTCCAGTGGACAAGGCGCATTGACCAACTCACGGTAACGCTGTTGTGCAAAGGCATGACGCTCCGGATGGAAGGAAATACCATTTGCTTTTGATTGTTCGTAGCATTCCCGGCGGAATTTCATGTAAGTCATTTCTTTGGGAATCATTGATTTTCCGCTTTGGATTTCAGCAGCTGACTCGATCACTTTGCGCATTTCGTCGTCGCAGGGCAAGCGCCTTGGTCTTCCTCCCTTGGTACCGGCCTGAATAGTGATGCAGTCAAATTTATCGAGTTGTTTCAATGCGCCTTTGGCATCGAAAAGACAGCTTTCTTTGAAGCGCAAACCCAACGTGCGTTGTAGATCCATGATCCGTGACAGTCGGTCATCGATCGCTTGCTGTACTTCGTGATGCCGAGTCTCAGACAGCGACTTGGATTCCTTGGGAATATATTTTCTGCGTTCGATGCCGCAATCTTTGCTTGGGCGAACCGTTTTCCATTGGCCTCCGGTGGCTAGGCGCATGACGCAATTCACGGTCGACAGGTAATTCTTTGGCGCCGATGCGCTGGAATAGATCCCGGCTTCCAGTTGCTTTTGCAAGTGCTGGCCATAGGCAACGACGAACGCCGGCGTGACATCTTCCATTTTCTTTACGCCATTTTCTTCGGCGTACATGCAGAATAACCGCCAGCGGTCGCTGTAATCGGATTTGGTTTTGAACCCATTTGGCGAGCGGTCTTTCAGCAGTATTTTCCCAGCCGTGAACATGTCCCGGCTGCCGATTTCGTAGTTTCGACTCATGGTTTTTTATCCAGGTAATCTTTGAGGGGCTCTATGCCCAGTACGCCAATTTCCTTGGCGATTTGGTGGCGGGTGTTTTTATCGAGGCCTTTGGCTTCTGATAGGGTCGTCTTGTTGGAATGCCGAGAAAGATTTTGCCAGTGTTCAGTTTGACTGAGGCCGGAAATGATCGGCGGTTCGACACCGGTCAATTCCTGGTACCGGTCGCGGATATAGATGCCTCGGGCCGTATTGGTGGAGTAACCCTTTCTCGTTGCCAATTTGTTATGGGCGGCGAGAAAATCATCGAACTCCATTTTTCTTGGCAAGCACTTTTGTAGGCGCCTGGCCGCTATGCCGCTACCGATGGCTTTGATCGCAGAGAGCCGACAAGGGACTTTTCGCTTAACGCCGTTTTGAAAGTGGGTTACCGTGACCCATCCGGTCGAACGTCCTTCTGTCAGGGCTTTTTTCAAATCAAGGATCAAAGCCTCACGCACAGTGACGCCAAGGGAGATTTGAAGTTCGAGTAAGTAGCCGGCCAGGCTTTCAATATCCGGCAGGCCATATTTGTCTAATTCCGGTTTCTTGTTGGGAATATGAGAAATAGGCTCCAAGCCGCAATCCTTTATAGGGCTGATCTTTTCCCAGTTTTCACCGTGGATTAGTTTCATCACGGTATTCATTCCTGACAAATAACTTGCCGCGGTATTTGTGCCGGCAAATTTTCCGTTATCGAATTCTGATTTTAGGTATTGTCCGTAGCGGATAATATGCTCGCGGGTCACTAAGTTAATCGTTTCGAGCAAGTCACCGTCCTTGGTGATCGACCAGATACAAAAACTCAACCATTGGCTAATAAGCCGCTTTTGTGTTTTGGCATTATCGTTACACGCACGGATAATTTCAGACTCACCGTTTTTGTATAACGGGTGACAGCGGGTTTTGTGGCGAAGAATTGTTTTATCCATGCTTTGACTTTAGATGATTCTCATCAAATCAATCCTTAATCCGTCTTCTGGGGTTCCTGATTTACTTCCGAGGCCACAAAAGTTAATAGCCATTTTTCGGTCAGGCAGTGTTATTGATACTTTCATTGCTTCCTCTTGGAAAATCCAAAAAATCTAATTGCAGTTTTTCAGCTCCACGCCGGAACAGCTTGGTTATAAGCCGCTCTGGGGTGGAGCCGGGTTGTCCTAAATATCTTTTACGTCGAGAGCAGGCATAACCGGCTCCAGTGGGAATTCCAGCAGGAATCCCCAACGCCTCTTTTTCTACGGACACACTTCTCTCGACGGTGAGCATAAGGTGCTTGGGACTGGCCTCCCAGCAGGGTGAGAAAAAGACAAACGTCAATGCGCTACTTCTGAATTCGCCGCGCGAAGCGAAAGATTGATGAAAAGTGCCTATCAGGTGGGTGTCAATCGGGCCAACCAACACAATTTCTGTGGTCGGGCACTGCCTGGTTCTGAGAGTTTTCAACGTGGTAAATGACAAACCCCAGCTTTTCCTTTTGAGACTTTGGAAGAGTGGAGTTGGTAAGCCGCTGTTTTACAAAATGAATTTTGCGGGTGAAGGGCAAAGACTGAAGTGTCTATGTTTTAAAAAAGCGGCCGGGGAAAAAATTTTGGCCGGATTTCGGTTTAATCGAAAAGACGCCGTCCTACGGGCTGATCTTTCGGAAAGGATTAAAAATTCACAAGTTTGAATGGACGTGGAATTTTGGGTTGATGAGCGTCGCAGCCCAAAGGCTCTAGGCACAACTTATTGGAAAATAAGGGTAAATTTTTGATGCAAAAGGAATTTGCAATCAGCGGGCGCACCTTGGGTGCAATGATTTTCTGGCACGGTTGCCAGAAAAAAGGAAAGGCAGCCAGTAAAGGCTTTATTCCCGGTGGCTTCATGCCGCCATATAGGCAGTCCGGGGGATCTCGGATCTGTTTAGCCTGCTCCCGTAGCAGGTCTTTGGGGATAAAGGCATCCTGTAGCGCAGAACCCATCACGAAATTTCATTTTCTAATGATCCTCCAGAGATTGTCAACTGGTATGCAACCTCAAAACGAAAGGAGCGGTTTTAGCGCTTCTTTCGATCGGACATGGGGGAAAAGTCTGTGTAATCTGGACATAACAAATACATTGCATTCGATGAGCAAAGTCGTGACGAATGGTGAGCAGGTAAATAGCAATGACATAGCCATATCAGAACACACCATAACCATAGCAAAACATTTACATAACAAATCCATATCACAAGCAAATCAAATCTAAATTCGATGATGACCTTGGATCGAAAAAAAAATGATGCCATTGATGCCCTGGCCAAATTGGCAGGCGGGATGGATGGAAAATCTGATACAGCCAAAATTAGAGAGGTAATAGACTCTGTCGAGCTGGCCTTGTCATCTGGAGTGCATAGGGAAAAGGTGTTCGATACGCTTAGAGAATCGCTTGGTATCAAAATGAACTTTCGAACATTCGAAACAACGTTGCACAGGATTAGAAACAAACGGAAAAACGAAAGTTTAGAAGTCGATACAAACCAAAAGCAGAATCAACTTGAAACTATGAAGAATGATTTTGAAGAACCAAACAGGTTCATAACCCCAAAAGAAAGAAGAAGCTTTGGAATAAATGCACTAAAAGAAATTGATGAAGAAAATCATATAGAGGATTAACAAATGAAAGTAGCTGTTATGAGTTATACGGGAACCGTTGGTAAGACCACGATTGCAACGCATTTATTATCGCCTCGAATGAAAGAGGCACAAATAATTGCAGTAGAAAGTATCAACGAAACATCTGAGGGATTGGGGGTCGCGGTAGAAAAGCTTAAAGGTGATAAGTTTAGGGAGCTATTTCAGAAATTGGTAAGAGCCGAAGATGTCATTATTGATATAGGCGCATCGAATATTGAGTATTTTTTGGATGGGATGTTTAAGTTTGAAGAATCGCATGTGGAATTTGATTACTTTGTAATACCAGTGACTAACGGTACAAAGGAGCAGCGTGAAACCATATCATTAATTGCCATGTTATCTGGCTCAGGGATTCCGACTAATAAAATACGTGTGTTGTTTAATAGAGTAGAGACGAATGTTGAAGATGAATTTCAAGTTTTACTGAATTTTGCATCGAAAAATAATTCTGCGAAGGTTAATACCAAAGCCGCAATTTTCGAAAACGAGCTTTTTGATATTTTGGCAATCAAAAAGTTATCAATCGAAAAAGTGCTATCTGACCAAAAAGACTATAAAGCATTATTGCGTGACAACAAAGATGCGGACGAGAAAAAGCGAATTCATTGGGCCGATATGTTTGGAATTAAATGTTTAGCCAAGCATGTGAGCCGAAATTTGGATGTTTGCTACACGGAACTCTTTTCTTAAACGACCATGAGCGAACCCCAACATCCCCGAACAACACGTGACGCATTGATCGTTGAAGCAATCGGTGACATCGGTGTACTTATTCAACGGATCAGCGAGTTGGAAGCCAAAACCGTCCCGCTGGTTCTTGATCTGGAAAACAAGTTGGTCGAGTCGATTTCACGGGTGGACAACCATGCTCGCGAAAAACAGGCGGAATTTGCCGTAGTGGCCGACAGGGAAAGAAAAACCTTCGAGGAAAAGCTGAATGCGTCAGTGGCCAAAACCGTCAATCGCATGGTCAACGAAGTGAAGCGATCTGATGGCCTGTCCGTGCGCTCGCAGTTACTGATTGCGCTGGCTATTGGCCTCACGGCATCGGCAACGAGCATTTACGGGTCATACTGGATGTTCGGCAGCGAACGGGATGAACAGGCGGCCGTCGGAAGAGCGGTGATGTCGGTGTGGCATGAGCTGGATGATAAAACCAAGGCAACCATTGAGCAGGCTTACTAAATTATGAACGTCATTTTCTATCACAAAAATTGTCTGGACGGACTGGCCGCCGCGTGGGCGGTATGGCGTCATTTTAAGCAGAATAGCATGCGAACCCGGCACCAGGGCGTCCGCTACGACGAAGCGATGCCTGAGTTCGATGACGGCGATGATCTGTTCATTGTCGACTTTTCCTATAGTCCAGCGGAGATTGTCGAGGCGGCGAAAAAAGCCAGAACCATTACGCTGATCGATCACCACATCACGGCGCAAACGGCGCATGAAGCGTACTGGGCGACTCATCCCATGCCAGAGAATGTGTGCATTCATTTTTCACAGGATCACAGCGGTTGCGTTCTGGCCTGGCAGCATTTCAATCCAGAGAAAACCGTTCCGCGCCTACTGAGCCTCATCGAAGATCATGACTTGTGGCGATTCAATGGCGACAGCACCAAAGCCGTCCTCTGCGCGTTACACAGCCAAATACCCATTAGCATCAACACATTGGATGGTCTGATGAGACAGGAGTCCATCGAGGAATTGGAGACATTGGGCGGGATTTTGCTCGAACAACGGCAAAGGACTGTCCTGCGCCTAAAAGGCAAACAACACTGGATAACGTTTGGCGATGCCAAAGGCCTGGCGGTCAACGCGCCGTCAGAATTTTCAAACGAATTGGGGCATGAGTTGGCTAAGGAATCCGGAACCTTTGGGGTCAGCTATCAATTCGATGGTACCAATCAACGCTGGTTCTTTGCGATTCGTTCTTCGGGTGATTATGACGTGGGCGCCATAGCGCAACGGTATGGCGGCGGCGGACACAAGAATGCCGCAGGATTTAGCGTCAATCTGGAAACCTTTTTCAGATTGATGGAAGAGGCTTGCGTATTGGGCGACTCGTGAGAGGCTTTTGAGTAGACAAAACCATTGAGAGATCGTCATGCAACTCACCCTAGAACAGCAATCCATTGTTGAAACCGAAGCACCCATATTGGTGGTCCGGGCGTTTGCAGGGGCCGGAAAAACATCCACGTTACTGGAATTTGCCAAAACCAGAAAGAACAAAAAAATGCTCTATTTGGTTCTCAACAAATCGGTGCAAATCGAAGCCGAGCAAAAATTCAAAGGCACCTTGGTCAAGCCCATCACCTCCCATGCGCTCGCCTTCCGGCATACCGGCGCACGCTATAAACACAAATTGATTGCGGGCCTGAAGCCTCATGAAGTCGAGAAAGCATTGCGACTTGCAGATGAGCTTAGCCGAGAAATCGGCTACAGCGGCAATCACAACGATGACTTGGTTATTGCCAGTGTGGTACTGGACACTTTAATCAAGTTTCTCTACAGCCCCGATAGAGAGATTCAAGGAAAGCACGTTCACGAGCACTACAAACGCCTGGAAAAACTGTTCAATGGGATCGGTGGCCTGGACGAGAATGCGATCAAACAGTTGATCGTCATCCAGGCCAAAAGGCTGTGGTCGAAAATGACCGACATTAACGATCGTGAGGTCGGCATGCTGCACGATGGCTATCTGAAGCTGTTTCAGTTATCCGATCCGGTGCTTTCCGAGTATGACTATCTATTGGTCGATGAAAGCCAAGATATGAATCCAGTGAGCATGTCGATCATCTTTAAACAAAGCGGACAAAAAGTCTTTGTTGGGGATTCTCATCAGGCCATCTATGGCTGGCGTGGCGCTCGAAACGCACTCGGATTTGCCATAAAACAAGGCGGGGTGGATCGTTATCTAACCGGGTCGTTTCGATTTGGTCCGAACATCGCTCATGTGGCCAACAAAATCCTGGCTATAAAAGGTGAAACCGTGCAGGTTCACGGTCTTTCTGGTGCTGATCATATTGGGAAAATCGGAGACGATGAGGCAAAAACGGTCATCAGTCGCTCGAATGCCGGCGTTTTTTCGCAAACGGCAAGAGCGATCAATAATCAGCAAAGTTGGTGGCATATAGGCGGGAGCGAGGGCTATCGCTTCGAACAAATCCTGGATATTTACTATTTGTGGAAACGTCAATTCAGTTTGATCAGAGATCCATTTATTCGCTCTTTTACGGATTTTCCGGAGCTAAAGCTTTACGCCGAGGAAGTGGAAGATGCCGAGATCAAACCAAGATGCCGGATTACTGAAGAATACGGTGAAGCCATCCCGGACATTATCGACAGGATCAAGCGGAAAGAAGGCGCGGCCGACTCCATGGATCAATCCGTTCTAGTCATGTCAACTGCGCATAAAGCCAAGGGTTTGGAGTGGGAAAATGTGCAATTGGATAATGATTTCATTGAGCTTTGTGACATCCCGGACCTGTCGAAGTATGGCGAAATGGAGAGACAGGAAATACTTAGGACCATTGGAGAAGATCTGAATATTCTTTATGTGGCGGCAACCCGCGCACAAAAAAAGCTTCAACTGAATTTCGACTTGGCAATGTACTTGGGACGGTGATCAAGATGGAAAAGCGATCAGACACCTATTCCCTGGCCTATGAATGTTGCAATTCAGTCTTCTTGGAAGACGGACGCTTTCCAACGATTGATGCTATCCGGGATCGTATCCATATCAACAGTCCTGCCGTGATCAAGCGGGCGATGAATGATTGGACATTGCATTTTGTCGAAAGGCATCGTCAGAAGCTGGAAAATCCCAACATGCCGGCAGTGATCGTTGATGCATCGGAATCGCTTTGGAAACTAGCGATGGCAGAGGCGAAGAAAGCGTTCGACACAAAAGAAAAAGAATTGTCCCTTCGTGAGTCCGAGTGGAAATCCCAAATCAGATTTATTGAAGACAAACTCACTGAAAATCAGCAGAAGTGGGAGTCTGAAAATAGCCACTTGAGTCAAGCATTGGCCGACCAAATCTCACTGAGTCATGACTTGACTGAGAACCTCAAAATCACAGCCCAACAATTAAAAGAAACCGAATCCTCGTTGATTGTTAATCGAGAAAATCTTTCGCGAGCTGAAGGCGCATTAGAAGAAGCTCGAAAATCGCACGAAGCCCAAACTCGGGAATGGTCGGAAAAATCTGAGAAAGATCATCTTTGGCATTTGAAGCGAATCGAGGAAGAAAAAGAGGCAGCGAAGAACGAGCAAGCCAGAATCATTGCCAATCTGAATCGATCCCTGGAAACAGCAAAGCTCGACCAGGAATCACTACGCGCACGACTAACGCAAATTATGAACCAGGTAGGCGATCAATTAGAACGCCAAGGGAAGTTGGAAGCAGAGGCAGACAAATTACGCGCAGCACTTTCAAGTCTGGAAAAAGCGTTACTTCAAGAGAAAGAGCGATCCGTTAAATTGCAGGCTTTGGTCAAAAAACAGCGTCGGCCGTCAGAAAAACATGTCAGTGAAAGGTCTGTGATTTGAACCCAAACGAACTCGCATTAATACGCAGTTGGATACAAGGCATTCCATGGGATGTCATGGGGGAACTGTATCTTGACGACGCAGACCGAAACGAAGTTATGCGTTCAGTCAAGCGACTGCGTGAAAAGCTTGCGAGAAAAGCACAACAACTTGGGCTGGATGTCGACGCAAAACTATGGGAGCAGGAACGAGAATACAGCCAGGAATGGATGAATCGAGCACTCAAATCGGTTGATACGCTCAAATCAAAACCAGATCCCAGACCTCAATCGGAAGATCATTACAACCGATGGCTCCCTCAGCAAATTTCAGCTCGCTTAGCCAGTGTAAAAAAAATAAAAACATTGGCCGAACTCGCAGTATTCATCAATCAGCACGGTGGCAGTTGGTGGAAAAAAGTACCCCATCTAGGTAAGCAATCCGCGGAAGCAATCCACGAGTTTTTTTCATCATCAGAGATTGATTTAGGCATTTCTCTGGATCTGTCGTCTAAAAAGGCGACCGATCTTGATGTGGTTGTTGTCAGCAATCGCATTGCACCCTTGGAACGGTTTGCTCCGCCAGCGCATTTAACCGGTGAAACCGGTACAAACCGGGCACCCATAGAACGATGCAGAATTGATGCGCGTAATGACTACGAGTCAATCAAGGCCTGGCTGTCGCTTTGGGATGAGGATACATCGACACACCGCGCCTATCGTAAAGAAGCTGAGAGATTCCTGTTGTGGGCGATCCTTGAAAAAGGGAAAGCCTTGTCATCGATTACAACGCCTGATTGCGCAGAATATAGGCGGTTTCTTGCTGATCCTCAACCTGCTGATCGGTGGATTGGAAAACCGGCGCCACGATGGACCCCAGAATGGCGGCCTCTGAAGGGTCCGCTCAAACCATCCAGCATAAGGCAAACTGAGGTGATTTTAAGCGGGCTTTGCGAATGGTTGGTAGGCCAGCGTTATTTGGATAGCAATCCCTTTTCCGGATTGAGTACACAAGGCTTTGGAAGAAGAACAGGCAGTACAGATCGTTTGTTATCGCCTGCTTTATGGGAGCAAATTACTTCGTTCGCAGAGAATCAGGCGAACAATTCAACACTCACCGAATCGCAACGAAATGATTACCTGCGTACCGCCTTCATTCTGAGCTTTGCCTACCAAACTGGACTTCGGCTTCACGAAATGACGAAGGCACGGGTCGGAGACCTGAAGCAAGTGTCTAGCTTTGACGGAGATCAATGGTGGATGGATGTCATTGGGAAAGGTAATAAACACCGCGAAATTCCAATATCCCCCAATCTCATGGAAGGCATAAACGCCCATCTAAGGCATAGAAAACTTGGCCCTGTGGGTTACGTGTCCGAGGGAACACCCATTATTGGAAAGCTGCGTGGGGAAAGTAGAGAAGCGCTAAGTGAGTCTGGCCTGTATCAAAAGCTCAAAGGATTTTTCGAAGAGGCAGCGAGTGACGTGGCTGGTAAAGACCCTTTGGCAGCAGAAAAACTGAGACGAGCCAGCACGCATTGGCTGAGGCACACACATGGTAGTCACGCTGTTGCCAACGGTGTTCCATTGGCAATCGTTCGAGACAATCTGGGTCACAGCAATATTGCCACGACCTCCATCTATGTTCATACCGACCGGGATGAACGCTATAAGGCCATGCTGGGATTAAGCGACAAAGAATAGGTATCTTAGTCGCAGCGATAAAAAAATGTCCCACAATGAGACACCTTCCTGGAAAGGAATCTTTTTGCGGTTGGTTGCATTATTTCAAATATGCGGAAAATGAACCGTGATTCAAAGGAATCGCTGTGTCCCACAATGAGACACAGGCATATAAATCACTTAATTTTAAAAAAACAGGAAAAATAATGAGCGAGAAAAAAACAGGATTAGCGCCGGTCATTACCGTTGCCATTCAAAAAGGAGGTTCAGCCAAAACAACCCTTGCTGTTAATTTGGCAGCAGAACTTGGTGCTCAAGGGCTCAATGTGCTTCTGATTGACGTTGATCCGCAAGCCAATGCCAGTACGCATGTCTGTGTCGCGCATCCATCCACATTAAGCAAAAACTCAAGCGTCTTGTTTCGTGGCAGTCTTGAGGAAATCATGGAATCAATTCAAATCGAAACAAACCCTGGATTTGAAAATGTGCATTTAATTCCTGGGTCGCTTGAGCTTGATCAATCAGTCGAAGAGGCGCTGAGAAATTATTCGCCAAGACCGTATGAAGAAATGCGCCGTCGTATTGAAATGCTGCGCGAAGCATATGATGTCATTATCATCGATACCCCACCATCACTCAGATTGCTGACCGGTAATGCCTTGGCAGCGTCAACCCACTACATCGTCCCGATCGAAACCAGCAGCCAGTACCCGTTGTACGGCGTGGCCGACCTTACCGCCTATATCACCCGAATCAAAGAAACCATCAACCCGGAATTGATCAATATCGGCGTATTGATTTCAAGACATGATGAAAGAAGACGAGCCTGCAAAGCTATTTTTGAAACGGTACAAGAGAAGATTGGCAACATATTGCCGATGGTGATCCATGCAGGCGCAAAAGTTGGCGAGGCATCGATCGCACGCATGCCGATACGAAAATTGGAAAAAGACGGAAAAGTAGCCAAAGATTTTGAGGAATTGGCGCGGTATCTGATCGATAAGTTAGGTCTTGAGCAACACAACCAAGAAGCGATCGAAAATTAGATTGGACGTGTCCCAGAATGAGACAGCCAAGGAATCTTAAAAATGAACGACACTAAAAAACAATCCCCTCTTGATAAACTCAAGTCTTTATCCAAGACCAATCTCGATCAGCATTTGGCTTCGGATCCAATCTTTTCATTGACCAGTAGTGATGGTGAAAGTCAGCCCATAGCAACGGAATTGATAGACCCGAATCCATGGCAACCCCGGAGAGACTTTAACCCATTAAAAATTGAACAGCTCGCTGAATCAATCGATGTGCACGGCTTAATTGAACCTATCGTTGTTAGAAAACATGAAAATCGGTTTCAAATTATCGCCGGCGAAAGACGCTGGCGTGCTCATCAACTACTTAAAAAGCCGCATATCAGCGCCATAGTGAAATGCGCCGATGATATGCAAATGCGATTGATTGCGGTGGCCGAAAACCTTGATCGTGAAGACTTGAGCGATTATGAGGTGGCTTTGGCCATTCATGGCGTGCAAGAAAAGTTCGGAAGCCGAACAGAGTTAGCTCGCTATCTTAAAAAAACGAGAAGCGAACTCTACCGCTATTTGGCATTTATGGATCTACCAGAGTGGTTGAGATCAAAATTGGATGAAAAACCATTCTTACTCAATCGAACTGCGGCAGAGGAACTGAAAAGACTCTTTGCCAAAGAATCAATCGATCATCAAAATTATCGCCAAGCAACGCTAAAAGCGATTGAGTTTATTGAAGCCGGGGAATTGACTCAGATAAGAGTAGCTTCAGAGATCGAAAAAATAGCGGCATTAGCATCATCCGATCAAAAACCAAATTTATCACCTGTAAGTCAATCAAAGTCAGAGCCCACGCTTTTCGTTAATGAAAAAGGAAAGGCAGTGGGTAAGTTAAAAAACAATGGAAAAAAGATAACGCTGACATTGTCATGCGCCGCATTCAGTGTAGAACAGGAAAAGTCGCTTCAGGAGTTTGTTAGTGAACTGTTAAAGCGGTGAAATTCTTCCCCGAAGAACCAGCGGGAGCCCCGCATCTGACTGGGTGGATCGCTACTTAATATTCCACCGTTTTAATGATAACGCCGGCAAATATATTGATCGGCGTCCTTCCCACCGAAATACGATCAGTAAGACACTCTAAGGATGAAGGGCAAGAATGATCGGACATGAAACTGCATCGGTATTATTTGTGCAGTTCTCGACTAGATCGGATAAAGCGGCTTCTATTATATGCAGTCCTTCGATGCGCTCGCGAATAGAATCAAGTTTCCTGATCGCAATTTCTTTTGCTTCCCGACAATGCCGTCCGTCATCAAGACTCAATAGCTCTGCAATTTCATCGAGCGTAAAACCGAATTTTTGGCCCTGCTTAATAAACCGTATTCGCTGCGCGTCTTGTTCCGTGTAATGCCGGATGCCGTTGAACGGCTTTACGGGCTGTCTCAGCAACGCGCGGCGTTGATAAAAACGGATCGTTTCGACGTTGACCCCCGCCATTTTCGCCAACTCGCCAATCGAAAAAAATTTCTCTGTCATAGTCTTGTTCCGTACTTAAGTACGGATGTTATTGTAAAACAATTGGCATTCAAGAGGTATCGTCATGAACTCGAAACTAACTCTGATCGCGAGCGTTCTCGCGGGAATCGGCGCAAGCCTGTGTTGCGTTGCGCCTTTGGCGTTGCTGAGCCTTGGCATTGGCGGGGCGTGGGTTGCGACGCTAACCGCCTTCGAGCCCGTGCGGCCTGTATTCATCGGGATGGCATTGTTATTTATTGGCCTGACGTTCTGCAAACTCTACATGACTCCCCAAGCATGCGAACCCGGCAAGCCGTGCGCTGACGATGCAGTCCTGCGCAAACAGCGTTTCATCTTTTGGAGCGTGACTCTTCCCATATTAGGGTTACTGGCGTTTCCGTGGTTTGCCCCATTATTCTATTGAGGAAAATTCTATGAAAATAAAAGCCTTTACGCTTGTTATGGCGTTTGCCGTTGTATCCGGTGCGGCTTTGGCTGCCTCGCGCACGGTGACGCTCGATATGCAAAATATGACCTGCGCCGTTTGTCCGATCACGGTCAAAAAAGCGCTTGAAAAGGTTTCCGGTGTGCAACGGGTTTCCGTCGATTACGCGAGCAAAACAGCGACAGTACAATTCGACGATACGGCGGCCACTGCGGATAAATTAATCGAAGCCACCAAGAACGCGGGCTATCCGTCTGCGGTCAAGGCAGAGAAAAAATGAGCGCTGTTCTTCTTGAATCGACTATTACCTGTCCACACTGCAGCCACGCCGAAACGGAAACCATGCCGACCGATGCTTGCCAGTTTTTCTATGACTGCAAGGCGTGCGGGGCTTTAATCAGACCAAAGCAAGGCGATTGTTGTGTGTTTTGCTCATACGGTTCGGTTAAATGTCCCCCGATCCAGAATCAGGGATCATGTTGCGCCAGATAGATTGACATCCTCCCCACCCTAGAGGACAAGGATCCCCCCTTGTGTTCTGATTAATACTGCGCGAGTTCTTCTTACTTTCGACATTCCAGAACCGGTCACTTGGCAGGAGGATCGCTCCTGCCCTGGCGTTGGCTTGATGTTCCGGCGTGCAGATCACGACCTTTTGCCAGAATATCGATGACCGACTAATTAACCGAATTTGCGTAAGCCATCTTGCTCATACATCTTCATCATCACATCCCTAGGCAAGAAAGAAGCCTTTGTCTTCTTTTTTGACCTTGATATCTAAAACTTCAAAAGACCTATTTTGCTAGCAGCAAACATGCTTTAAACAACCCATAGACCGGCAAGCCAGAAGATACAAGGCTTCCAGAGGAAATCCTTTGTCCGCATACAGCTAAAATCACCGAGTTAATTCTCAAGTCTGGGTTTTGGTGCTTAGTGATGATAATAGGAATAATCATCACTAGGCATCTGGAATAGTGAATTTTTTTAGTGAAATACTGAAAAAGTTTTTCATGTTTTTGCTTAAAAATCGATCCAAAGCTAGTTGTGCCAAGAAAGGCCAAGGGGGTCTGTATTCCTGCTTGCATCTTGCCTGGCATGTGGGATAGTGATTCTGAGAGAACCCATAACAGACAGATACCTTTGTTTAAGCAAGCCAGGAGGCTCGCATGTTCAGATTGATCTTTGTAATGATGATGGCGATTGGATTAGCTGGCTGTACTCAAGCACAGCGGTTTGCGCTGGCCAAAAATGCAGAGCTCGATGAATGCGCTATGAAGCGGATGGCTGAATCAAAAATCAATGGACAACATGGCTACCTTCAGGCCCACCACGAATGCCATCAGATCGTAAATTTTCGAAAATTTCAGGAAATGAGGCTGGAAAGGCAACCGCAATACGTTAAGCAGGATTTAAAAGATCCTCTCGATGAGTACGGAATATGCTGGGAGTTTGTTAAAGGGCTTTATATTGATGAGCGCTATCCTGAGATGAAAATGCCTAAGAAAGGGCCGTGGGGGCGTTTGCCAGTGGAAGGGCAAAAAGAGCTCGAAGAGCGCAATGCCAAGCTGAAGGTGCTTCCAGATAGATTGAAGGAAATCTCAAACGCAAAGCTCATCGAAATTTATGAACTGATGGCAGTCAAAACTACCATGGGACATGCCAACGACACGCTTTGCAAAAGTACGAGGTATCACGAATTGGAATCGGTTATTGGTTTGGAACTTAAACGGCGCCGGGGGTAGCGGTATGCGGAAAAAATACCTTGTTATTTTGCTGCCGACCTTGTTGTCGGCTTGCTCAGTTGATCGAACGAATCAAGATCGGTTGAGATTGTTGTCGATCGAAGAATGTGCTGAAAAAAGAGCGGATAATTCAGCTTTTTCCGGAGACAAAAGCTACCAGCTCATTCGTAAAGAATGCGAACAGATGCTGGTGTTCGATGGAGATTATCAAAGGATGAACAATAGGAGATATTCAAAAAGCGCAAAACTCACCTACCCGGAGAATCAAAAGTATTTCAATGAAAATACATGGCGCCTTGTGACTGATCGAATCAGAGAAAGGTATTACCCAAAGTACCTTTCGCCGGAAGACGAGGTTGCAAGAGCAAAGGCGCTGAACGAAAACCAATCTCAAATAGAAGATAAATCCGTCTTGAGAATTTATGAGCCACGCCTTTTGCCAGTGAATCCCTACCTGATGAATTTGAAGGAGTTGGAGATGGCAAATGAATCAATCAGTGATCTGATTTATGAGAACCGAGATAACAAGCAGTTGCATGGATCACTTGCCGTGCTTCGAACGATCGTAATCGAAGAAAGAATTAAAAAAGAAAGGCCAAGCTACTGACTGTCCCATAATGAGACACGGCGAGCTCAGATACGATCTTTTGGCTTTAGTAGTGAGTCGTCTCATTATGGGACAGAATTTTTAGGTCGATCAAGCTACAACATAATCCAAAATCGAAAGAGTCGTTTTTAAGCGGTCTTTCGGTGGGATACGAGGATTGTGCAATCAGTAGCATGCAGATTTCAATCATTTGAAATCCAGACATGCTTTTCAACTCACCCGAATTCATCTATTTCTTCCTCCCATTTTCCATAGCAACCTGGTGGTTGCTGCAGAAACTCGAACGAGAGCATGATGCGCAGCTGCTGGTCATTATCTGCTCGGTCTATTTTTACGGCTGGTGGGATACACGATACGTCCCACTTCTCATCGGGAATGCAGTAGCCAATTTTTATGTCGGCCAAAGGATTTTTCAAACGAAGTCGAAAAATTTGTTAATTGCCGGCGTCCTATACAACGTTGGGCTATTGGGCTACTTCAAATACTCAGACTTCTTTATCGAAAACTGGAACGTGGCAACCGGTAACGATGTTCCAGTTATGCATTTGGTTTTGCCTCTCGGGATCTCATTTTTCACTTTCCAGGTGATTGCTTATCTGGTCGATTGTTACAAGGGATATGTTGAAGATTTTAACCTGAGGCGGTTCGCTTTCTCCATTTCATTTTACCCACACTTGATAGCCGGACCCATTTTGCACTACTCCGATGTCATGCCCCAGTTGAAAGACCGAGTGGACTTCAACGGAAAACAATTTTCGCAGGGTTTGTTCCTGTTTGCAGCCGGGCTATTCAAGAAATGTGTGATAGCTGACCGTATCGCAGAAAAAGTAGACCCTCTATTTGCTGCGGATACGGTTTTGCAGTTTTTCGAGTCCTGGGTAGCCGCCGCGGGTTATGGCTTGCAAATTTATTTCGACTTTTCTGGCTACTCGGACATGGCAATTGGCATTGGGTTGATGTTCGGAATCCTATTGCCGCAAAACTTCAATTCCCCCTACCAGGCAGTCAGCATTGCCGAATTCTGGAAACGGTGGCACATGACGTTATCAAGGTTCCTCCGAGACTATGTCTACATTCCCTTGGGAGGCAACAGGACTGGCTTTTACAAGGGCATTCTGGCCGCCGCTATCACCATGGCCATTGGCGGACTGTGGCATGGCGCCGCATGGACCTTTGTTCTCTGGGGGATTCTCCACGGAATGTTCATCGGCGTGCATCGTATTTGGCAAACATCAAAAATTGAATTGCCGGACAGCCTCGCTATGGTAATGACATTTATTTCAGTCACCATCGCTTGGGTGGTTTTTAGAGCTGAATCGATTGAGCAAGCTCTTTCTATCTGGAAAGGAATGATAGGAGGAAACGGAATAGCAATGCCGAGCATGATTTCAGGATTTTGCCAAACATGCGCCCAGACGAGCCTGATCACGGGTATGGAAGTGATTCAGGGCGCAATTCTACTAACCGTTTGCATGGCTTACGCGAACGCTCAAAAGGAAGCACAGATCCTTGAGGCAAACGGGAAAAATCTAGCATTTTTCACAGCACTTTTTTTCACCAGTATTTGGATGTCAGGTTCTCATGAAAGCTTTATCTATTGGCAGTTTTGAGTCGTTCTGGAAAGCGGCGCTATTAACAGGCGGTGTTGCGGCTTGGTCTTTGCCCGCCTGGAATGTGATCGTCAATCCGTATCAGATTTTTAAGACGGAATATTCGATGGGTAGTCGATACACGTCGTCAACAACCAACGAGCGTTATTTGAAGGTTGAGTACCTATTGCGTGACGCAAAAGAAAGATATCCGGATTCTGCAGAAGCGATTGTTTCAACGATTAACAGCGAGATACCAGGTCAGCGAGTTGGTAAATCGGGGCGGCAACATGACGCGTTTATTGTTGGGTCATCAATTATGGGTTTAGTCGACCCAGGTGTGCTGAACACGCGTTTTCCTGGTAGGGATTTCTACAATCTTGCTTTCCTGGCTGCGAAGCCGGACGAAATCCTGGCAACATTAAAAGCATTGAAACGCAAAGGCGTGCCAATCAAAAACGTGATCTATGGTTTGGAGCCGATCGCGTTCACCGATATTAAGTCGTATGGGCCCGCCTATAGACTTCATCCAGAAGCGGGAGGTGAAACAAAACAACGCGTCATTTTTGATTACCTGTTCGCATCGAGCTTATCGGATGGATTTGGCAGACTGATCAATGAAGTGAAAGGCATTCATTCGGTGAGATACGATATCGAAGACACTGGCCGGTACTTTTTAGATCGCTATGATCAAGAAATAAAGCAAGATCAAGCCACGTTTATTCGCAAGCAGTTTCCAATCAACGCCAAGCCAGCAAATGCCCAGCCATGGATCAAGTCACGATTTGATGATTTCGAAGAATTGGTCAAGTGGCTTCACGATGAAAAGGTGGATGCAAGTTTTTACCTGAATCCGTTACATCCTCATGTCATGAAAGCATATGGTGATGATCGCCTGGAAGAGTTCCGGAAAAAAATCGCCGAACTGACTGGACAGGCGAACATAAGCGATTGCACGCATTTGTTATCAACTGATCAAGACGCGAATCAGCGGTTTTATGACTACAAGCACTTTAGGGATACAGAGTCTGAGACGGTGATGAATTGCGCATTGAGTTCCAGGAACGAGCTCAACGAAAGAGGCCGAAAAACTGCGTCTTTCACCCCGATGAAGAGGAAAGGTTTTTCGTAAGATTCTCTCAATCTTAACTTTCAAAACCAAAATCCGGATTGCATCACTAGTCGGTAGGGGAACACCACCAATTGCAATTCGGCATAACTCATCGTGCTTCTATGAAAATCTCGCTGGGACAAGACGATTACCTCTTGTCAAAAAATCAATCGACACCCGTATTTTGCGATTTTGACTGTCTGGTCAATGCTCACATATTGGTGATGGGTAAAACCGGCATGGGCAAAACGACGTTTTTACGACGCTTTATCCAGCAAGCCCGGCGTTTCTCACCGTCCCCGAGAATTCATATCATGGACGTGCATGGCGATATCGACATACCAGGCGCTTCTTCTGTCAGATTCTCAGAATCCACTGAATACGGTTTAAATCCATTCGTAGTGAGTCCTGACCGGCATTTCGGCGGTGTTAGGAAACGCGTGCAGGATTTCATTGCGACGATTAACGGATGCCGTCCAATAGGCTCAAGACAAGAAGCCGTCATGCGGCACTTGATTACAGACCTGTATGCCGGAAATGGATTTTTTGCTGACAACTACAAGTCGTGGGTACTGGAAGATGGCTTTGATCGTAAGTATCCAAAGCGCTACCCAACCATGGATGATGCGTGTCGTTATGCCTTTGTAAAACTGAAACAACTCATCATTGGCAGCGACACTAAGGCGGGAAGAGCATTGGAAGAACTCAATAAGGTTACTTCCAAGCTTTACAAAATATCCAAACAGCTTTCGGCGCCGGGTGCAAAACCGGATGGAGAACTTCTTGAGAAAGCGATGGAACTGCGTCAAAAGGCCATCAAATCGTATAAGGAGTACATCGAAAATCTTGAAACCGGCAAGGAACTGGATGACTTCATTAAATATGAGTCCAAAGAAGTGCTGAAGTCTGTTGTCGAGCGGTTCGACAATCTCAAAGCAAGCGGAATCTTCAAAAACCAAGTTCCTCCATTTGAACCATCCAATCCAGTCTGGCACTACGACATCACAGCACTGCGCGAAGATGAAAAAAGGATGTTTGTCGAATTCAGGCTTCAAGAAATCTTTTCATCATCACTTGAAAGAGGTCCCGTTCGAAGAGAAGAAGAGGGATTGCTTAGGGACATCATGATTATCGATGAAGCCCACCTGTTCTTTAGAGATGATGAAAACAACATTCTGAACACCATTGCAAAAGAAGGGCGGAAATTTGGTCTTGGTCTGGTATGCGCGAGTCAATCGCCCACGCATTTTTCTGAAGACTTTTTTTCCAATGTTGCGACCAAGGTGGTGCTTGGGGTCGACCAAATGTATTGGGATAACTTGATACGGAAGATGAAGATCGAATCGAAGCTGATGCAGTACATCAAACCCTTTCATGTCATTGGCGTACAGATGAGCAACAAAGGTGAGACGAGATCGAGATTCACGATGGTTCGCGTGCCCAACACTCAATCCCAAATTAACAAGGTAACCGAAAATGGCCAGAAATAACGCTATGAATTTGAGACTCAATTCATTTGCGAGTTTTGACGATGCGATGGATATGTGTGAATTGCTCGCACGAGAGACGGGCGAAAAATACACAGTGATGTCTGATAGCCAGCTAGGCTTCACCGCTAAAAAAATTGGATCAAATATCAGTTCTTTGAATAAGGTGAATAGCGATGCAGGCTTGAAAAATCACGAGTTTCGGCAAGCATGGAGAGGATTCGTTTCAAATTATTTGCAAATCCTTGTGGGTGTATTGTTGCTCATAAATCCGTACAGGGTTATGAGTTTAGTGTTTTCGTTGCTGGACATAGAAAATATTCCAACATGGTTCAATTTAAAGGCGATTGGCGAACTCTTGGGGGTCGGAGGCCTATTACTGATTCTTTATGGACTGAGATTCATATACAGTTTTTTTTCTGAAAAACTATACATCGATGACGATGGAATCATTCTGAAAAAGGGCATTATTGCTCAATCTCAAGTACAAATCCGTTTTGGTGATATCAAGACAATAGGTGTTCAACAAGGTGTATTGGACAGGTTATTAGGCATTGGTGCTGTTCATTTGGACTCGGCCGGGACGAATGGTACTGTCGATATTGAATTTAAAAACATTATCGACCCCGTATCGATGCGTCGAGATATTCAGCGCATGATTGACGATTACATCAGATATCACGGTTAGTTTTGATGATCAAAAAAATTGCTGCGATTTTTAGAAAAAGCGAATCCAAACTGAGCAAGTTAAATCTTGAGAAAAAGCCCATTGAAAAGGCCAAGCAAACAAAATTAGATGTTTTTGATGAATATGCGCAAAGGCTACCAGGATTTCCTTTGGGAATCCCAGTAATCCCTGTCGAGCATCTGATCGAAAAAAATATGGACATGATCAAGCAGATCATCCTGGCGAGAGGTTTGGCAGGGGCGCATAACAAAGACGAGGTTGAAAAAAAAGTAATGTCTCCGATCAGGCATCTGGCAGCAATGACACACCTTCTGCCGGCGTCTGAAAAAAACCACTTCAAATTAATCGGTGGGCTATTTGCGTTTTGCTTAGAAGTATCTCTGTTTTCAATCCGGTATGCCGAGAGACGGATATTGACAAGGTCAACGCCTGAAATCAGAAAGGAAGAAGAATCGCTTTGGGCGCATGCCGCTTTTTTAAATGGATTGTTTTGCGAAGCGATCACAGCCCTATCGAAAATTTCAGTGTATGCCGAAGATATTGGGATCGAGTGGCGGCCGGGTGGCGAGTTATTGTACGAATGGCTGATAAACAATGAGTTGCAGCGCTATCACATCCGATGGAACCAAACGGAAGATCGATCGACGATATACATGATGACAGGAAAAGCAATTACAAAAGAACAAAACGATATATTCGCTACAGGCGAAAAAGCGATCTACAAAACACTTTATGCGGCACTCCAGGACCAAAAGGATCACAGCAATCCTTTGGCGAATATTTTCGACACGGTGAGATACAAAATCATGGAGCGCGACGAGTGGAGCCATGCTGACCGTTATGGCAAACCGCTCGCTGGAATGCATTTAGAGCCATGGTTAATTGATGCCATGCGACATCTGGTGCAGAAAAAACGCTGGACTCCAAACGATGAAAATGGACGAATCTGGCACGGGAAGGATGGTGTTTTTTTAGTATGGCCTCTGGCTGCGGGCGACATGCAACATGAACTGAGAGCAAACAGATGCCCCTTTATTCCCAATACAAGCGAAGTGTTAGCGGATATCCTGCTGGAAGCTGGAATTGTGAGTAGAAATCAATTAGGTGGATATATGTACGACATTTCGGTGCCCGTTGTCGACAGCAAAGACAGAAGGTCTTTGGAAAGCCTGAAGATAGCAAGGCCTGAGATTTTGTTCGTAAAGACGCATCATAAGCCGATTGAAGAAGAATTATGCACACATGAGCATAAAGAAGAAGTTGATGAAAACGAAAAGAAAATAAAAGAGGAATTAGAGTGGCAAGAGATTAAAACTGACCTGGAACATTTGAAAAAAGCAGATAAGTCAAAAGAATCAGGCATGCATGAATCGCAGACTGATAGTCAGGATCATGAATCTGATGTAAGCCAAAATGCATCGACTGAATCAAATCCTGGCAAGAATGATGGGGTGACTGAAAGAGATATGTTGCCCGAAAATAATTCTGATGCAGCCGGAGAAACCGGTAAGCAACTTCTTCTTGGAAAGGAAAAACAAAGTCAAGCTTCAGTACAAGACATAAAAAAAGAAGAACCTAGCTCAAACGGAACAGATAGCGCACCCGAAGAATTGATCAACAATCAGTACGATGATGATTATGCCGCCGACTATCAGTCTGGCGAGAATAACGATTATGAGTCTGTTGCTGATGCAAGTCTGGTGGCACCAATCAAAAATAAGGCCATTGAAAGTAATGCAGTGACTGCAACACAATCTAAAAACAACAACAACAACAACAACAACAAACAAGCTAACCAGAAACAGACGAGAAGAGAAGATGCGGCTCATGCCCAAAAGCCATCACCTAATAAAGATAAAGACGGCGAGGAAATCGCTACCGATCAAGATGTTGAATCTTTAATCGGCGTTTTGATATCGCAATCAAAATGCGAACCAGAAGAAAACAAGAACGCCAGAAGGAAAAATCAATCGGATTCACAGCCAAACTCGCTATCTGAGATCGGTCATTTGACTGGAAAAAACCAGCAATCAAAAAACAACAAAACAGGCCGGGTCGATTTGATAATTAACAAATTGAAAAATTTGCCTGAAGAATATGTATCAGTATTGCCAGGAGGCATTACGAAAGTGATGGTAAAGGGGTTAAAAGATACCAGTCTCGAACTGAATGACTGCATATCGGTCTTGAAATCCGCTGGATTGATTGAATTAGTAGACGGAAACGAAACCGGCCTAACCAAGACAGGCAAAGGGACTTCGCGCTACTTTTTGATAAAGACCAATTTGTTCGATGGCAAATAATTACGACCCTTACATAAGAAAACCTTACGAGCTTTATATCGCATCGGCTTGGCTTGTGGCTACCGCTATTACCTTTGCGGGCTACATCATGCTTCCAGGTGGAAATTCCATGATGATCCCCTGGATGTGTTTTGGATATATGTCCTTGAAATCGGCGATTAAAGGTCTTGACTTGGTAGGTCGAGGAAAGCTGGGTGAAATGTTGACGTTTTTGAGTGTCGACCAGCTCATGGCATTAGTGAAACCAGAAAGAATGTGGTTTGGCTGGGGATTCGATTGGATGCCTATCCATACTCAACGAGCCGTCGACTACATGTTGTCTGGGGCAAAAATGAACCATGACCAAGAAAGCCCAGGGAGTCCTTGGATTCATGGCCTTAATTTGGGTAAAGAAAAAGAGGTTTTGATTCCTCTGAAATCACTTGAAGGACACACCATCATATTTGGGACAACCGGCTCAGGGAAGACGAGAGCTTACGAAGTCATGGTGACACAGGCCATTCATCGTGGCGATACCGTGATCATGATCGATCCGAAAGGCGATAAAGAATTGCGGGATCGAATGGAGCTCGAATGCGCGAGAGCCGGAAGAAGTGATGCTTTTTTATTTTTTCATCCTGCATTTCCCAGGTCATCAATCCGCCTCGATCCCATGCGGAATTTCACGCGAACAACCGAAATAGCTTCGCGGATAGCAGCACTACTTCCCTCTCAAACCGGCGGATCAGATGCCTTTACGGCGTTCGCGTTCAGGACGCTCAACCTGGTTGCACAAGGGCTTCTTGAGACCGGCAAGCGGCCATCGATCAAGCAATTGCGTTACTACATCGAGGGGGGCGCAGAGGCATTACTCGTGCAAGCAATCGAATCGCATGCCAATCGGGTTGAGCCAGGATGGAATATAGAAGGGGGTAGCGCAGAGCCTTTTTTCATCAGAGCTAAAGCTGGCAAGGCCAGAAAAATGGAGACGATTACCAATCCGGATTGGTTGGCGACGATCGAGTGGTATCGCACAAAATTGAGCAACACATCCAATGGATCGGAAGGGATCGACGGTTTGCTATCGCTCGTTGAACATAACCGGATGCACTTTTCAAAAATGATCGCATCGCTTATCCCGGTTCTGAACATGCTGACCTCGGGTGATTTAGGCGAGCTTCTATCGCCAGATGAAGAAGATACTTGGGACAAAAGGCAAATCTGCGATACATCGACAATCATTTCTGGCAAACATGTCTTATATGTTGGCCTGGATTCATTATCCGATTCGATTGTTTCATCGGCGATTGGGTCAATTGTACTGGCCGACTTCGCGTCTGTAGCCGGGATGATTTACAACAGCGGCAAGAAGCCTGGGCGAATTTCAATGTTCGTGGACGAAGCCAATGAGGTGGTCAATCTACCCTTTATCCAGATCCTCAACAAAGGACGTGGCGCCGGATTTCAAGTAGTCATGGCCACCCAAACCTTGCCAGATATTGTGGCCAGACTCGGTGACGAAGCAAGAGCCAGGCAGGTGCTCGGAAACTGCAATAACCTGATCACGCTTCGAATCAAAGACGGGGATA
Source organism: Methylomicrobium sp. Wu6 (assembly GCF_035916875.1). Lineage (NCBI taxonomy): Bacteria > Pseudomonadati > Pseudomonadota > Gammaproteobacteria > Methylococcales > Methylococcaceae > Methylomicrobium > Methylomicrobium sp. Wu6. The sequence goes on along the minus strand of NZ_JAXUHN010000089.1, from coordinate 31,487 downwards.
CCCAGCAATTCGTTGCCGAAACGTTCGGGCAGACCTACATCAAAACGGTCCAACAAAGCATGTCCAGCGCGGTCAATTCGGCCGAAAACATCATCAATTACTCGGGCAACAGTGGTCAGTCCTTAACCTTTGGCGAGCATGATCTCTTTCCACAGCACCTTCTTGGGCATTTGCCCAATTTCCATTACATCGCTTCAATTGCCGGCGGCAGGGTCATCAAGGGACGACTGCCAATCATTACTCATTAGGATTGAATAATATGCATGACCAATCTGTCGAAATAATTTCTTTAAAGAAACCCTTGGCGATATCGCTTGATTCCGCATGCGTCGAAATGAAAAAAGCCTGCAGGGCGACAAAACGCTACCCTGGTTCTCAAGAATTATTTGCAAGATGGCCTAATCTTCGTGAGGCGTCTCAACGTTTAACCTCCTTATTGACTCTATATTGGCCCGACCATAGAAAGGAAAAAGAAAGCTTGTTGGTCAATTGTCTTGATGCCGGCTTCGCGGAGGCTGAGAAGTCGATATTAAAAGACAATAACGACATGACTGAACAACAGGCATTTATCCAGAAAGTATCATCTGAGCTGGTTCAATGCTTGGAAATGACACTTATGATCAAGCGGAGTGGTTTGTGGACTATTTATGATCCCAGTATCGATGGTTATTTGGATGAAATCATGAAATCCTCGGTGAGTGAAGAATTATCCTGGGTCAAACAGCCTCATGGCGCGTTTGAAAGCGCACAAAGCAAATTGCTCTGCGCTTCAAGAGTATTCACGATGACAGAACTAAAATTAGCTGGCTTGCTGGAATGAAACCAAATGGGAAAACATTTTCTTGTCTGGCTCATGATCTTGTTTTTTACGCCCTTGGGGCTGCCGGCACTAATGAGTCCAACCAAGATATCTGCTTTTATCAGGGCGGATTACAATGCAGCCATCAATATTTTGGGAGACAAAGAAAAATTAAACAAAGAGCTGATTAGTCTGTATAAAAGGAATTTGATAGTCGTTGCAGCATTCGCGAATGAATTCAGAGATCGTCATGATGATTCTGATAAATTTAGAAACAGCGGCGATCATATAGGCGAAGCCATAGCCGATATTCCGGGTGATTGGGCAGCGTCTGTGAAACTTCAGGCTTACAGCTTGGCATTACGGATCATTATTCTGTCAAAATTCGGTATTTGGTTAGGAATACCAATCGTCATGGGATTTGTAGCGGGGATATTCGAACGTCGATTAAAGTTCGAAACATTCAGTTCCCCAGTGCCGCCCGTTTATAACACCTCAGCACACATGCTTTTAGCGCTGAGTTGCATGATTGTATTGTGGCTGCTTTGTCCCATTCCAATCCCATTACCCATCATTCCGGTGCTTGCAGTATTGATAAGTATTTTTATCAGTTTGGCGATTGCGAATTATCCAAACTATTAAGTTGAGTTCCTCCCCCTTCCTACAGCGCTCAGGCTTCTAAGGCCAGTGTCTCTTTATTGGGTCTTGGCCGGACGATTTCTTGGACCAAGACCCTGCAAAAGCTAACCAAGCGCGTTATCGCATTACTTTGATGGCGCAATGGCGCTGACAATGCCGGCGTTTTCCCTCAACTACGAATTCGAGCCACTCTTAACTTAATCGGTTGTCCTTGGCGGCAAGACCGCAAAATGACAAGTATCGGTTGCTTTTATGGGTGGGGCGCAATCAGGGTAATCGTGAAAAACTCGAACAATGGCAAGCAAAGATTGTTGGGACATTATTAGTCGTCTCTTATAATAGCCAAAATAATTCGATTTTGCGCCCCAAAATAAATAGGTAACATATTGTTTCATAAAGGGTCGTATAAGGCTGTTTAGGGCTGTTTTTTTGACCGAAAAACAAACATAACTTATTGATATATATGAAAAAAATTAAGGTTCTCTTCGTTTGCATGGGCAACATCTGCCGTTCGCCGACCGCGGAAGGCGTTTTCACCAAGCTCGTAAACGAACGCAAGCTGGCGCAGCATTTCTCAATCGACTCGGCCGGCACCCATGCCTATCACGTCGGCAATGCGCCGGATCTGCGCGCGGAAAAGGCGGCCGGCGAACGCGGCGTCGATATTTCGCATTTGCGCGCCCGGAAATTCGTGCTCGGCGATTTCGAAGATTTCGATTATATCTTGGCCATGGACAGTGATAATTACGCGATCCTGTCGTCCGCATGTCCTGCGCCGCACCGGTATAAAATCAACTATTTTCTCGCTTATGCGCCTCATCTGGGCATACGCGAAGTGCCTGACCCCTATTACGGCGGATCCTACGGTTTCGAGCGTGTGCTGGACCTGGTCGAAGAAGCCTCCGAAGGCTTTTTGAATGCTTTGCTCGAAACGGGCAAAATAAAATCAATCGGTTAATCGACAGGAGAAAGCTATGGCGATCGTCTCAAACACCGTCAACTACCTGGACGGCGATACCCTGCTGGAAGCCTTTTTCGCCTACGATGAGGCGATAGAAGGCCGGCGGCCGGCCGTGCTGATCAATCACGCCTGGGGCGGCCGCGACGAGTTTGTAGCGAACAAGGCGATCAAGCTTGCCGAACTAGGATATGTCGGTTTTGCGCTCGACATGTATGGTAAAGGCATACTGGGTTCAGGGCCCGAGGAAAACGCCAAACTGATGCAGCCGTTCATGGACGACCGCGCAATGCTGCAAAAACGGATTAACGCCGCGCTGGCCGCCGTAAAACTGCTGCCCTGGGTCGACGACCAAAAATGCGCTGCGATCGGTTTCTGCTTCGGCGGCTTGTGCGTGCTCGATCTCGCCCGAACCGGCGCGGACATCAAGGGCGTGGTCAGTTTTCACGGCCTTTTGGGCGCGCCGGGCAATACCGAAGGCACGCAAATCAAAGCAAAAGTATTAGCCCTGCACGGTCACGACGACCCGATGGCGCCGCCGGAGCAAGTCCTCGCATTCGAACGGGAAATGACCAGGGCCGGCGCGGACTGGCAGGTGGATGTTTACGGCAACACGATGCACGCTTTTACGAATCCGATCGCGAATAATCCGGGTTTCGGCACTGTTTATCAGGCCGATGCGGATCGGCGGTCTTGGATTGCGATGAAGAGTTTTTTGGAGGAGATTTTTTTGACGTAAGGCCCTGGAAAATAGAACTGATATCGCTTCATGTTGGCTCTCCAGAAAATCTGTATTGCAAACGGATAAATTTTGGACTAAATCCGAAATTATGACGATTCGATAACGCATCGAGTAACCGTCCGGCAGAAATCACGCCCGCAAACACACAAGCAAATCATTCCAGGCCGGTCGATGCCAACGCGCCTGGCGCAGAGGAAGCTCTTCCTCTGCTGGTAACGGAAATCACGGTTCCTTTAGTCGGAAACGACTGGAAGTCCGTCGTTAAAAACGCCAGGGAACAAGAATCCCTTCCAGTGTATGTCGAAGGATTGCCAAATCAGGTCCATAGATCAGGTGTTTTGCTTACCGAAGTCGTTCTAGCGATACTTGCCGGATGTTTATTGCTGTTGACTATTTTTTCATGGGGCGGCAATTATCAAGTATCTGCATTTAAGGAACGCTCCAACTGCTCTTTTTAGGTTCAACCGTTTTACGGTTGGCGTTTGCCAAAAATTAGCGAGAAATTATTGGCAGGCATAGTAATTTGTTCCTTTAGCGCCATGTTGTATTTTGCGGCCGTATTTTTCAAGTCTGCGACTTCTTTCAGTTCCCATTCCGCAACTCCGGCAGAGCTCAAGAGGTGATGAATTTCTTTGTTTGAATCGGCGGAAAAACTGCCTTCGGTTTTGAAAGTACCATAAACCAGCAAAATACCCTCGTCGGTTAAAAGCTGGGAAGCGCAGTCCATCATCCCGTCGGCTATCGAAAACTGTGCGACCTGAAAAATATTGATTGAAAAAATCGCATCGAACGTATTTGCTTGACCGGGATTAAGCCAGGTGTGCGGGTCGGTCAGGTCCAGATGCACCGGATCGGCGACATTGTAGTTCGCGTGATCGATCCTCAGCTTTTTGATATTATCGAAAACTTCCTCGTTCTTGTCGGATGGATGAAAATACAAATGTCCGAAATACGGGGCAAAGTAGTTGATATGCATGCCGCTACCGCTGCCGAGTTCGAGTACGCGGCCAGGCGCTTTCGGCAATTTTTCTTTTAAAATGCCCAAGATAGGTTCCCGGTTGCGGACGCCGGCCCAGGCGATATATTCGCTCAACGGATGGGGGTTTAAAGGGGGGGCATCATCGCGCATGGTACTTTGATGGTGAGGGGGGATTTTAGGTAGATGAACACAATACATATCAAATTAATAGACAATTATCATGCCAATATTGATGCGGAAAATTTTCCCAATATTACAGCAACTTAGTGTTCAAGCGTTGTCTAATCAATGAACCTTTATTTCAATCAAAGAAATTTTATTTCACAACAAGATCATGAGCAGTCCATCCTTATCCGGTATAACGCCAGTATTTTTTTTGCAGACCTTCATTCTGGAGCTGATGCATGCGAACGAACAACTCGGCCAAAAGCATTGCGAAGAGCTGATCGAGCATATCGCCAAAACTGCGGGCTGTTTTTTTGAAGAAACCTATCGGGACGACACGCATAACAATAACGCGCTGGACATCGAAAACTACACCGAATTGATTCTCGGCCTGAAGAACAGCATCGGCGGTAAGTTTTCGCTGGTTTCGGCGAATCAGGACTGCATTACGGTGAGCAATTCCTGTTGCCCTTTCGGCGAGCAGGTTGTCAACTTTCCCGGATTATGCAGGATGACCTCGAGCGTCTTCGGCGGCATCGCGGCGCGGAATTTTGGCTATGCCAAGGTTGAGATCAAAAAAAGCATCGCTCGTCAGCACGGCAGCTGCGAAGTTTGTGTTTATACCAGTCCGCATGCGGCCAGCGGCCGTTCGGGCACGGAATACACCGACACGACGCCGGTCAAGCAAATGCAGGACATTCATGATCTATGCTCCCGCATTGAGGAAAGCATGTTGCAACTCTGGCGCAAGCAGCGCAAACCGGCAACCAAAATGCACCAGCCTCCGGCGATCGTCGCCAATTCGCCGTCTATGCGCAAAATTCTGCAATCGATCGAGGTGATAGCACCGACGACCGCGACGGTGTTGGTTCAGGGGCAAACCGGCGTCGGCAAGGAATTGGTCGCGAAAGCGATCCATGCGATGAGCGACCGCTCGCAGAAGCCGTTCATTCCGGTCAACTGCGGCGCGATTCCGGAAAGCCTGGTCGAAAGCGCCTTGTTCGGCCACGAGAAAGGCGCGTTTACCGGCGCTATCGAGGTGCATCAAGGTTATTTCGAACGGGCCGAAGGCGGAACCTTGTTTCTGGACGAAGTCGATTCGCTGTCGGCGGCCGCGCAAATCCGCTTGCTGCGTGTGTTGCAGGAAGGCGAACTGGAACGGGTCGGCGGCAAGAAAATTCTGCCGGTCGATCTCAGAATTATTTCCGCAACCAATAACGACCTCGAAGATCTGGTCAGCCAGAATGTATTCCGCAAGGATCTGTATTACCGGATCAATGTCGTGCGCCTGCGCATCCCGCCGCTTTCCGAGCGGCCCGAAGATTTGCCTTACCTGGTGCAGTTGATCGTGCGGCGCCTGAGTAAGAAATACGGCAAGACTGTCGAAACGGTCAGTCGCGACGTGATGCAGAAAATCCGCGCCTATGCCTGGCCGGGCAATGTGCGCGAACTGGAAAATGTGCTCGAACGCAGCATTTTGTTTGCAAGCGGCAAGGAAATGACCGAACTGGATTTGGAGCTTTCAGGGCCGACAGCAAGCGACGACTGGAAAGGCATCAGGGAGAGCGCATTGGCTCGCGTGGAAAGGGCTTATCTCGATTCCGCGTTAAAACATCATCAGGGCGATGTGAAAAAAGTGGCCGACGCAATGGGTGTGACGACCCGGGCTGTGTATGGCAAGTTACAGAAGTATGGTATCGAGTCGGCGGCGTACAAACATCATCGTAGCGCCGGTGTTTCCGTTCCGGCTCGGAAAAGTAACCGTTCCGATTGACTCCGGTCTTGACGGCATCGGCGAGCGCGTTTGCGGTACGTTTTGGCCGGCACGGACATGCTGTTCGGGCGATGGCGACTCTGTAGCTATTTATTGCCGGATTTGTTTATCCTAGCCGACCGCCCGCCCGGCGCCGGACCATGACGGTCCGGCAGGGGAAGCGCTAATATCAGGATTGCGGCGTAGGATCGGCCGAGACCACAAACGCATCACAATAAATATCGGCTAGCTTGGCGCCTTTCAGGTACGCCTGCTTTTGGGTGGTCCTGACCATGTCCGGGTGGCCGCATAGAAACACTCGCCAACTGGTTAAATCGGTATGCGCGGACAGGGCCGCTTCATTAGCCCGGCCTTGGATGAAGCCCTTCGGTGCGTCGCCGCTCGAAACGCAAGGTGTATACGAAAAATTCGGATGCTGTTCGGCGAGTTCGCGCATTTCATTAATCCGATACAGATCATCATGGTCGCGGCTGCCGTGAAAAAGACGGATCGGTCCCGAATGGCCATGCGATAACGCATCGGCCAAAATGCCCGCGAGCGGCGCGAGGCCTGTGCCGGTACCGATCAGCAGGATGCCTTGTTCCCTGCGGTCAGGAAGATAAAAACATTTGCCTTGCGGCTCCGAGACCGGGATAGAATGGCCAACCTTCAGTTCGTCATGCACCCAGGCGCTGAAGCGCCCTTCCTGCAATCGACGGATATGGAATTCGAGGGTGCCGGAAGCGTGCGGAATATTGGCGATCGAATAACTGCGAGTCAGTCCATCGCTACGTTGCAGGTTGACGAACTGGCCGGCTTTGTAACGGTCTGCATCATTAATTTGGATGATCAGCAAATGGGTGTTTCGATTCAAGGGTTCGCTGACCACGACAATGCCATCGGAAAAGCGGACCGCCTGATTGGGTAATTTCAACGTCATCGGCTGCTCGGGGTGGCACTGGCAAGCCAAAAAATGCCCGCTGCTTTTCAGGGTGTCTTTCAGATCCCCTTGCGCCTTTTCGGGCGGTTTGATGTCAAGGCTTTGTACCACACAGCTCTGGCAGACGCCCGCCTTGCAACCGTAAGGGATGTTGATGTTTTCGCGCAAGAGTGCGTCGAGCACGGTTTCGCCCGGACGGCAGGTCAAGCGGCTGTTTTCAATCGTTAGGTCGAACATAGTATCCCCCTTGCAAAATCAAGCCGTGTTACGTTCAGGAAGTCACGGCTTGTCGTCGCATTTATAAGCCTAGAACATCCGAACGCGCGCCAAGCGCAATCGCGGCGGCTTCAGCAATCAAGTCTTCAGGCACGCTCAACTCGTGCAACGTGGCTCCCAGATGCTCCATTACCGCATCAAAATGCGAACCGTCCAGGCCCATTTCGACCAGATGCGCGTGCGCGCCGCGCATGTCTTTGCCGGTGTAGTTGTTCGGTCCGCCGAAAGCATACGTAAAAAACGCTTTTTGTTTGGCGATTTGGGCGTCCATGTCGGTCGAATCGAAAAAACGGTTGATCCGGTGATCGTTGAGTACCTTGCGGTAAAAAAGATCCACCGCGGCATTGACCGCCGCTTCGCCGCCGATTCTTTCGTAAAGTGAATTGCTCATTGTTGATGTCTCATGATATTGGAAAATAAACCTTTCTCTTGCGGTCTTGCTCGAGAGCTCGAAGAATGCCGCAAAGTAATTTTAACTCGATATTGTATATTTGCAAGATAAAAATTGCATAAGTTGATAAGATATTCCCGTGCTGTGCGCAAGACATCAATCCCGCTGTGCCAATGCAGCGGTTTCATAGTCAAGAAGGCTAGGATTTGGTATGATGCGCTACTATTAAACCTTAAATTAAGTAGGCTTTTATGGCTGAAGGTATAAGCTCCAGGCAATATCAAATACTTGATCTTTTACTCAAGATCAAGGCTGGTCTATGCATTGACGAAATTGCCGAAAAATTGGAAATTTCGCGCAACGCGGTGCAGCAGCATATCGACAAGTTGGAAAGGGATGGCTATGTCAAAATGGGCATGCTGAATAAGACCGCGGGACGTCCAGTGCGTGTATTTGTGTTGACCGAGGCCGGCATCAACAGTTTTCCTAAGCAATACGCCTGGTTTTCAGAGCTGATTCTGAGCAAATTGCGGCAGGAAATGGGGCCCGAGGCATTGCAGCGTTATTTGCGTGATTTGGCGGACTCGCTGTCGCAAGGTTTGGCGCCGCAATTTGCGGGTAAGCAAAACAAAGACCGGCTTGCCGAGTTAATCCGCATCATGAATGAACTCGGTTTTCAGGCCAGACTGAATGAGGCGGATGGCGGCCAGCCGTCGATCGAGGCATTCAACTGCATCTACCATGACCTTGCGCAAAAATTTGAGGAAGTTTGCGAATTCGACAGAACCTTGATTAAGGCCCTGCTGAACCGGGACATCGATCATATGGAGTGCATGGCCAAAGGCGGGGGTGTTTGCAAATTCAGGCTCAAGCCGTAAGCCCGAATAACGCGTAAGTATTCGGCCCAAAATTAAGTTCTCGCCAAAAACATCGCATCACCGTAACTGAAAAAACGGTACGACTGCTCGATCGCGTGCCGATAAGCCTCCATGATCCGCTCATATCCCGCAAAAGCCGACACCAGCATCAACAGAGTCGATTCGGGCAAATGGAAGTTGGTCAATAGCGCATCGATGGTGTTGAAACGGTAACCTGGCGTAATAAACAGAGTCGTATCGCCGCAACAGGCTTCCAGTTGCCCGCTTCGGCTTGCCGATTCCAACGCCCTGACCGCGGTCGTACCGATCGCGATGACCCGGCCGCCACGCTCCCGCGCCTGACGAACCGCCGTCACAGTTTCGGAAGAAACCGAGAAAAACTCGCGGTGCATCACATGGTCGGCTAGATTTTCGGCGCGAACCGGCTGAAACGTACCGCTGCCGACATGCAGAGTCACGAAGGCCGTTGCCGCGCCTTTCGCCGCGATGTTTGTCATCGTCTCCAGATCGAAATGCAGGCCGGCGGTCGGCGCGGCTACAGCGCCCGGCTGTTTCGCAAAAACCGTTTGATAGCGGCTTAAATCTTCCTTTTCATCAGTCCGGCCGATATACGGCGGCAACGGCACATGGCCGATTTGTTCGAGCAATTCAGGTAACGGCAGTACCGAATCAAATTCGAGCTCGAACAGATCATTTACCCGGCTTAAAATCCGGCATGTATGCGCGAGGTCCAGTTCGATCATCGTACCGGGCTTTGGCGATTTGCTGGCTCTCACATGCGCGATCGCATGATATTCATCTTGAACGCGTTCGACCAGAATTTCAACCTTGCCGCCCGTCGCTTTTTTGCCGAACAGTCGGGCTGGAATTACGCGGGTATCGTTGAATACCAGCAAGTCGCGCGCGTCGATCAGATCGATCAAATCGGTAAACAGCCGGTCATGGGGCTGCCAGTCGGGCGCCTGCATGCACAACAGCCGACTCGCCCGTCGCTCGGGTAAAGGGTGCTGGGCAATCAGGTTTTCGGGCAGGTGATAAAAGAAATCGCTTTTCTTCATAAATGTCAGTCGCAAGTCTCGTGGGCGTCTATTTTAAGAAACTGCTTGCTAAATTGAAAATGATTTGCGTATAATATCGCTTCTTTGCCGGGGTGGCGGAACTGGTAGACGCGCCGGATTCAAAATCCGGTGATGGTGACATCGTGTCGGTTCGATTCCGACCCTCGGTACCAGATTATGGTTCTGAGCCGTGCAAAGAACTACAAAAACCCGCAAGTCATTTGGCTTCGCGGGTTTTTTTATGCCCAATGAAATGCGAAAGCTTCCGGCGCTCAATCAGATTCAATAGCTCTTGCGTCTTTTTTGCGCAAGGCGGTGTGTCGTAAAAAGCCGAAAAACCTTTTCGATTGGCCTGTAATGAATACTCCGCGCGATCTCCCTGGTCAAAGCTCACCAAGCCATTGATGCGTTCCATAAATGTATGGTATACAGGAAGGATTTATCATCCAATAGAGGCTGCCGATGAAATGACGGACGACAGAGTGTAATCGCTTAACGGACACTTTTATCGGCGTGTAGGGTTGAAGAATAACAAATAAATGCAACCAAACCACTGCACATGAACGCTCATTAACATTGAGGAGACAGTTATGCAAGAATTCTTACCCATCATAAAGGCCACTTTACTAGAGTGGGCTCAACTGACACTTGCCAATCCGTTGTATGCGGCGGCATTGGTAATTGCTACCGGCGTGCTGGCGGCGATCGTTAGCAGCGTCAAACGCATTCCGCTGAAAAGAAAGGCGGCCGCCAGTGAAAAGGCATGCACTGAATTATCGAATAAGCTTTCGCTTGCCCAACAACAGGCAGTCGAACTGCAAGAGCAACTGGCGCAACGCAACCAACAGATTTCCGGCACGCTTCAGGCGTTGGCCGCCAGTTTCGATCTGGGCCTGCCTGTGGGCGAAGACTTGCAGGCGGACGATCTATGGCGACAACATGACAGGGCGATCGCTGAAATGACCGCCCGTTTGCGCGCCGAACAACAGGCTAAAGTCGAGTTTCAGCAAGCCTATCAGACCGAGACCGGCAAGCTTGCTGAAAAAGAAACGCTACTCGAATCCTTGCAAAACACATTGGCCGAGAAAATCCTGCAGATATCCGGTCTGGAACAACAGGTTGCCGAAATTCTCGAACAACATGCCGTCAAATCGGCGCGGCTTGTGGAGCTGGAACAACAAACCTTGGAGTGGCTCAAGACCAGGCAACAATTGGAAGCGTTGGAAGAAAAGCTGAATGTGAAGGAAGCCGAGTTTAGCCAACTGCAAATACAGGCAGAAGCCCAAAAAGAAGCCGAGTTAATCGAGCCGCAGATCCATGCGGAACTTGCCAAGGAATCAGGGTTGATCCAGCCGCAAATACCTGTGGAAATCGAGCAAGCCATTGCGCAATCGCCGCCGGCGGTTGAGGTGGCGATGGAAGCGCAGGACATTCAACAAACGATAATATTGCCTGACTGGGAAAGCGAGCCGGAAGCCGCTGTCGCGCCGGAAGTGCTGCAACCCGGCAAGGCGGTGAGCAAATCGAGCGGAGTCGGGGGCTTATTTAAAAATCTGTTCGGCAAGTCCAAGTCGGAGCCGGCCGCAACCGTGGCGGAAAAGGCCCAAATTCCGTCCACCAAGGTGGAAATTCAGCCTGAAGCGATTGCCGAAGAACAAGCCTCGGTCAGTTTTGCCCAAGGCCAGATCGGAAAAATCAAGAGTCTGATCGGCAAGTCCAAGCCGGACACCCAAGCTATAGATGCTAAAGAGGCTGAAGTCGCGGAAACGCCGCAAGCCGCCATTCAATCCGAGCACTCGGATGACGGCGAGCGCTCTGCCGGTTCTGCGCAAAGCCAGTACGGCAAAATCAAAAGCCTGTTGGGTTTATCCAGACAAGAAACTGCGATTGCGGAAGCGGAAGCCGAAGAATCCGTACAGGCGGAGGAGACCACTGCCGCGTCTGAAGCGGCGAACGCCGGCGAGCCTTCGGTCAGTGTTGCCAAAAGCCCGATAGGAAAAATCAAAAATTTGTTTGGCAAGGCTAAATGACTATATGGCTGCGCGGGTTCGGCCGGGATTAACCCCACTTTCCTTTTGCAAAGTTTCAGCAACAACGCCAAGCCATGACTTCACAGCTTACCGCCGCCGATCACCGCCGGGATAGCGCCGGATTGACCTATATTTACCCGGTTTTATCCCGGCGTGCGGGCGGGTTGTCGATCGGCGTCAATTTGAATACGAACAATGCTTGCAATTGGCAGTGCATTTATTGTCAGGTGCCGAATCTGACAATCGGCGCAGCGCCGGAACCGGATTTTGCATTGCTCGAAGCCGAATTGCGCGGATTTTTGGAACAAGTCCAGTCGGGCGATTTTTACCGGCGCTTTCAGGTTCCAGAAGCGCAACGGATGATCAAGGACATTGCGATCTCGGGGAACGGAGAACCGACCAGCGCGCCGCGCTTTGTCGAAGTGGTCGAACTGATCGGCAATATCGCGACCGCCAGGGGCGTGTTTCCCGGCAGTCGCTTTGTATTGATCACGAATGGCAGCCTGGTGCATCAGCCCAAAGTTCGGGAAGGCTTGAAAATGCTGAATCAATTCGGCGGCGAAGTCTGGTTTAAACTGGACAGCGCGACAGATACGGGCAGGCGGTTGATCAATAACGCGGGACAAAGCATCGAAGCGAGCCTGAATAACCTGATTTTGGCGGCGAACTATTGCCGAACCAAGGTGCAAATCTGTTTGGTGGACATTGATCGTCAGGGCTTCATCGAGCAGGAAAGGCGTGCCTTGTTGGATGCGTTGATGACCGCCAAGCAAAAAAACCGTGTATCCGAGATCCTGCTATACACGATAGCCAGGCCGTCCTTGCAACCCGAGGCGGGACGGCTCGGTAAAATGCCTGAGACGGTCATGCAGTCCTTTGCGGATGAACTCCGTTTGTCGGGTTTCGATGTTTCGATCAGTCTGTAAGCTGATCGCGGATTGTGCTGCTATGTGCGCAAAATCGTTCCGCCTCCGCCGCCGTCAGAGGTTTGGCAAAGTGGTAGCCCTGCCCATAACGGCATCCCCAGGCTAGAAGCCGCTCGGCTTGTTCGGCGGTTTCGATGCCTTCGGCCACGACTTCTTTTCCCAACTCGCCCGTCAATGACAGAATCGCTCGCACAATCGCGCTCTTCTCGCTGGCCGGGTCGGTAATTGGCTGAACAAAACTACGATCGATTTTGACGACATCGATCGGCGAGTGTTGCAGCATGTTAAAGGAAGAGTAGCCGGTGCCGAAATCGTCGAGGTGCAGTTGTACGCCAAGTTCGTCGAGTTCCGCAAGAATGCGCGCGGCAGTCGCCTGATCCGCGATCACATCCTCCGAAACTTCCAGGCATAGGCAGCGCGCCTCGAGCCCGCTTGATGCCAGGGCGCGCGTAATTTGCTTCCTTAGCAGCGGATGCAGAAACTGCGTTTGCGACAGGTTTACCGCGATCGTCAGCGCGGTGTTTGCCGGCGCTTGTTGCTGCCAGGCCCGAAGCTGTTGGCAGGACTCCGTCAATAGCCATTCGGTGATTTTGGTCATAAGGCCCATCTCTTCCGCCAGTGCCAAAAAATCGGCGGGCGCCAACAGTCCGCGCTCGGGATGTTGCCAGCGCAGCAGCGCCTCGAAACCATTTAGACAACCGTTTGCTAGCGATACGATAGGTTGATAATAAATACGGAATTCCTTGCGCTCGATCGTCCGGCGCAGGTCGGTTTCCAGTTGCAGCAGTCGCAGGGCGCGTTCATGCAGGGCTGTATCGAATACGCTGAAACGGCCGCGTCCCTCCGCTTTGGCCTGGTACAGCGCGGCATCGGCGTCGCGTAATATTTCTTCCGCCCGTTCATAGCGCGGCCCGCTCAAGGCGATGCCGATACTGGCCGAAGTAAACACATCCTGCCCGTCGACCAGGATGGCTTCGGTTATCTTGCTCAGGATGCGGTTAGCGACATGAAGTGCGCCCAAAATGTCACCGATGCAACTGAGCAGAATCACAAACTCATCGCCGCCTAGGCGGGCGAGGGTGTCTTCTCCGCGCAAGTCCTCGCCGAGACGTTGGGCCGCGGCTAACAATACCTTATCGCCGAACAAATGGCCGAGGCTGTCGTTGATGATTTTGAACCGGTCCAGGTCGATGAATAGCACCGCAAAGCAATAATTCGGGCGCCTTTTGGTAAGCTCAAAGGCGACTGCGAGGCGGTCCGAGAACAGCGTCCGATTGGGCAGTCCGGTCAGGGCATCATGCGTGGCGAGGTGGCGTAATTTTTCTTCCACACATTTGCGCGCACTGATGTCGCGGAAAATGATCACCACGCCGATCACTTTTTCGTCTTCATCTCGGATCGGGGCGGCGCTGTCATCGACAGGAATATCCTGGCCATCCCGGTTTATCAACACGGTGTCGGGCGCCATTTCGATGATCAGATTATCATCCAGCACTCGTTCGACCAGGCTGTCCGCCTTAGCGCGCGTATTCACATGAACGAGTCGCAGCACTTCCGTAAACGGCCGGCCCAGCGCCTCGTTTTGCGACCAGCCGGTCAAGGCTTCCGCCACCCGGTTCGTAAAGGTGATCGCGCCGTTCACATCGGTGGCGATGACGCCGTCGCCGATACTCTTCAGTGTCGTACTGAGCCAGCGCTCCATCTGTTTGAGCTGAAGCTCCACCTTGTGCCGGTATAGGGCGATGTCGATCGCGATTTGAAGTTCGCGTTCTTCGAACGGCTTCAGCACATAACCATAAGGCTCGGTGATTTTCGCGCGGGTGAGTGTTGCCTCATCCGAATGCGCGGTCAGAAATACTACCGGTTGCCGGTCGCGCCGCCGGATTTCCTCGGCCGCAGTGATGCCGTCCATGGAGTCGTTCAGGTGGATGTCCATCAGCACCAGATCCGGCCGTAGCTCTCCGATCAGTTCCAGCGCGGATTCGGCCGAGGTTACGAATATCGGCACGTCGTAGTCCAGCTTGATCAGCGTCCGTTGAATATCCTGGGCAATAATGACTTCGTCCTCGATCACCAAAATGCGCGCTTTACACATGATTAACCTTCTTTACCGGGATGACGATGGAGAAAACGGCATGCGGCTGACGCTGAACCGTCATGCGGCCATTTAATTGCAGAACGAAAGATTGCACAAGGTGAAGTCCCATTGATGATGGTTTGTCGATTTCCACGCCGTCCGGGATGCCGCAGCCGTTGTCGCCGACTTCCAGAGTCAGATCGTCCGCCTCTGTGCTCGTCAGTATGACTCGGAGCTCGCCGGCGGGAGCGGCCGGAGGGTCTCTAAAGGCGTGCTTGAAACCGTTGGCGACCAGTTCGCTGATGATCAGGCCGAGCGGTACTGCGCGCTCTATATCCAGTTCGATGTCGGCGATTTCGATTCTAAACCGGATCGCTGCGGGGGAATGGCTATAAGACCTACGGATGTAATTGACCAGGCTGGAGATATATTCCGGCATATTGATGTTGGCCAGGCCGCTCGATTGATAGAGCTGCTCGTGTACCAGCGCCATCGAGCGGACCCGTCGCTGGCTTTCCATAAACAACTCGCGGGCGGCGGGATCGGCCAGTGTATCGGCCTGAAGGCGGAGCAGGCTGGCGATCACCTGCAGATTGTTTTTAACCCGATGGTGAATCTCCTTTAGCAAAACCTCTTTTTCATGCAGGGAAGTTGCAATACGCGCTTCATCCAATTTGCGTTCGGTGATATCGCGGGCTATTGCATAAAACCCGTAGCCTGGAGCCGGCTGGGAAGTCCAGCCCAGCCATTTGTAAAAGCCGTCCTTACAGCGGTAACGATTCTCATAGCGGATGGTTGGCTCGCCTCGTGCGAGTTTTTCCATCTCCGCCAGCGTGGATGGCAGATCGTCCGGATGGACGAAGTTCAGCAGCGGACGGTTTGACAATTCCGCGAGAGAGTAGTCCAGCGTCGTTTCGAAGGCGGTATTCACGCGGCGGAGACGGCCGTCCGCCCCGACAATGCAGATCAAATCCGCCGACATTGTGAAGAACTGGTCGGTTTCGGCTTCGGCGCGATGGCGTTCGGCCAATTCCTTGATCAGGCGAACATTGGCGGTTTCGAGCTCCCGGGTGCGGCAGGCGACCCGTTCTTCGAGTTCCGAGTTGATCCGCAGAATTTTTTCTTCCGCCTGTTTCCTTTCGGTGATGTCTTGGGTCACTTTGGCGAAACCGCGCAACTTGCCCGCCGAATCGCGCAGCGCGGTCAGAATCACGTTGGCCCAATAATGGGAGCCGTCCTTTCTGACCCGCAAGGCTTCCTCTACATATCGCCCTTCGCGGGTAGCCTCCTCCAATTCGAGTGCAGGCTTCTTCGCGGCGGCGTCTTGTTCGGTGTAAAATAGCGAAAAATGTCGGCCGATGATTTCGCCGGCTTCATAGCCGGTGATACGTTCGGAGCCGACATTCCAGCTGATGATGCGGCCTTTGGGGTCAAGCATGAAAATGGCATAGTCCTGGACGCCTTCCACCATCAGCCGGAACCGTTCCTCGCTTTCGCGCGACGCTGCCTCGGCGCGCTTGCGCTCGGTGATATCGACGATCGCCGCAAGCACGAACGGCCCTTCATCGGTTCTGAGCGGATTCAGGCCGATTTCGACCGGAACTTCGGAACCGTCCTTGCGCCGCCCGAATAGCTCGCGCCCGTGGCCCATCCGACGCGCTTCCGGCGCGCAGAAAAACGCCTTGCGTTGTGGGGGGTGTTTGGCGCGGAAATGTTCGGGCAGCAGAATCTCGACCGTTTGGCCGAGCAGTTCGTTGCGTTCATAGCCGAACAAATGCTCGGTTTGGGCATTGACGAGCACAATCTCGCCCTCGCCGTCGATCATGACCATACCTGTCGGTGCGCACTCGATCGCGGCTCGAAAACGCGCCTCGAGGCGTTTACGGTCGTGAATGTTGCGGCTGACGGTGGCCCAGCCGGTGATTGCGCCGCTCGTATCGCGCAGATTGAAAACGTTATAGAGCATCCAGATCGCCTCGCCGGTTTGGAAATGCCGGAAGCGAATTTCGACTTCTGCGTGGCCTTCGCGCACCACCCGCGGAAAAAACTCTTCGGTGATGAACGTTTGATCCTCGGGAAAGAAGAAATCCTGAACCTGGACCGCGTTGGCGGCGGTAAGGCTTTCGAAACCGACCAAACGCAGGCCGGCGGGATTCACATAGAACGGGTTAAAATCCTTGTCGCACATGCCGATGAATTCGGTGCTGCCGTTGGCGAGCGCGACGAACCGGCTGCGGTCTTCCTCGGTGCGCTTGCGCTCGGTGATATCGACAAAGGTGATCAGCAGCATACTGCCTTCGCGGGTTTCAAGCGGATTCAGATCCATCTCGACCGGAAACTCCGAGTCGTCTTGGCGCACGCAGGACAATTCGTGACCTGGGGGCGTTGTGTGTATTTGAGGGCCCGCGGCGAAGGCGTCCCGAAGCCAGTCACGGCGGCCGCTCAGTCGATGCTTAATCCGTGTTTCGATAGGAAGTCCCAGCAACTGGCCGGCTGCAAAGCCAAGCAATGTCTCGGCCCGATGATTTGCCAACCTGATGCGGCCGTCCACACCGGCCATCAGCACGCCGTTCGGCGAGGCGTCAACAAGCAGGCGGAAACGCTCCTCGCTTTCGCGCAACGCGGCAAAGGTGGCCTCTCGCCCGGCGTCGGCCCGGTTAAGCAGGCCTGCGGTCCAGTAAATCAGAGCGCTGAAGACGATAATATAAAGCGTTGTAAATAGTGCCCAGCCAAAATCGGCGCCATATATGCCGGCATGCAGGTTTGCCAATTGCAGCCGGCCAACCGCAAAAGGAAATAAAATGGCTGCAGGAAGCAGTCGCCGCGCCATCAGGCTGCCTGCCAGCGGAGAAGTCAACCGGGACAGGAAAGGCTCCGGGCGCGCAGACAAAATCCCCAATGCCAGCATGAACAACAACACAGCGGTATGCATCGCAATGGAAGCATACGGCTCGATTCGATACAGCGCCGAGACGCCGTAGGCATAGCCCACCAGCGCCAACAGACAAATCAATAGAATTTGCAAAGCCAGGAGAGAGGCGAGCCAGACTCGGTTGAGATCCATAGCCATCAACGAGATACCTGACAGTAATAGGCAGAAGGCCGTGCTCGGCGAGGGGCGTCCGGGATAAAGTCCGCCTTCCGCCAATACCGAGTCGCGGAAAAGCCACGGGTCGAGGTCAGAATTGATATCGGCCTCATATTCCAGCAGAATGAGGCCGCCTATCAGCGCGACCAGTGCCGAACAACTCAATCCGAGTCTTCGCTGAAGTAAACCGTTTTCATTCCGATGCAGCAGCCAAAGCGCGGCGCCGGCCAAAAGCAGGCCTATTGCCGTTAATGGCTTCATCGTCGCCCAGCCAGGCAAAATCGCCTTTAATGCCGCCACATCCCAAATCCAGCCGCCGAGAACCAACAGGCTGATCAGCATCACGAATAAAGCCGACCAGGGGCTAAACCCTCCGAGCGACGAGGCAAGGTGACGAGAAAAACGGCTGGGAAAATACGGCATAAACTAAATGGCGGTTGGCTAAAGCGGCCGGTTTAAAACACGGGATTAATTTTAGGTTAGAGTCGGTTCAGTATAATTTAATAATAAAGAAATATTTTGTATAAGTGGAAAAAGGCCGGCAATGCCGGAAAAACCGCCCCTCGAATTATAGACAAGCAAATAAAACGTCAGCATAAAGAGCATTTAAGCGAATATAATTGGTCATGAATGAAAGTCTCTGTTAAAATGATATGTTCATTATATGTGCGAATGTGGCGGAACTGGTAGACGCGCTGGATTTAGGTTCCAGTAGGGTAGCCTGTGAGAGTTCGAGTCTCTCCATTCGCACCATGATTCAATTAAGAAGCAGGCGTTCCAGGCCGGCTTTTCCGTTCCTAAGCCGCAAGGCGCTCTTAAAAATACATATTCCAAACAATTTGAGGTAAAGAAATGCAGGTTTCTGTCGAAAAGACATCAGAATTAAGCAGAAAAATGATTGTCAGCGTGCCTGAAGAAGTCATTCAGGAGAAAGTAGCCGCGCGTTTAAAGTCATTATCCAAGAATGTTAAAATCGATGGTTTTCGGCCCGGCAAGGCCCCTCAGCAAGTGATAAACAAGTTATACGGCGAGCGGGTGCGCGGCGAAGTGACCGGCGATCTGATCCAAAGCACTTATTTTGAAGCCCTGTCCAAAGAGCAACTCAGGCCGGCCGGCTACCCCAACATTCATTCGGCCGATGAGAGCGAAGGCTTTAAATACACCGCCGAATTCGAAGTGTATCCCGAAATTTCGCTGGACGGCGTCAACGGCATGGAAGTTAAACGTCCGGTCGCCGAAGTGACCGAGAGCGATGTCGATGCGATGATCGAAAAGCTGCGGGTACGGCAGAAAACTTGGCAAACCGTCGAGCGCGCATCACAGGCTCAAGATCGCATCACGATCACGTTTGCCGGCAGCGTCGATGGCGAAAACTTTACCGACGGCACGGTCGAGAATTATCTGGTTGAGATCGGCGCCAATCAAATGATTCCCGGCTTCGAAGACAACCTGATCGGCTTGGTGGCAGGCGCGAAAACCACGTTTACCGCGACCTTCCCGGAAAACTACGGCAAGGACACGCTTGCCGGCAAAGCGGCCGAATTTGAAGTCGAGGTGATCAAGGTCGAAGAATCGGCGTTGCCGGAAATCGATGCGGACTTCATCAAAAAGCACGGCATCGAGGACGGCGACACGGCGGCTTTCCGCGACGATATCCGCAACACGATGGAGCGCCAACTGGCGCAAGCCTTGGCGGCCCGCCTGAAAAATTCGGTGATGGATGCGCTGTATGGAGCGGTTTCTGTCTCGATTCCGAATGCGTTGATCGACGGCGAAATCGAGAATCTGATGGCGCCGTACAAGGAAAACGCCAAGAAAAGAAAAGTCAAATTCGAGGAACTGGATCTGCCGAAAGATTTGTTCGAAGAGCAAGCCAAGCGCCGCGTTGCAGTCGGCCTGATTCTGGCAGAAGTGATCGACCAGGGCGAAATCAAGCTGGACGATGCCCGCGTCCGCAACACGATCGAAGAGATGGCGCAAAACTATGAACGCCCTCAGGATGTGATCAGTTGGTATTATGCGGACGAGAAAAGACTGGACGACGTCAAGAACATGGTGCTGGAAGATCAGGCCGTGGACTGGCTCGTCGCAAAAGCGAAGATTCAGGACGAAAGCCTGAGCTTTTACGATTTGATGGATAACCAAACACGGTAATACAACATGTTCAAGCAACAGATGATCAATCCGGCGATGACGATAGAAGCGGCGGGCGGCTTGGTGCCGATCGTCGTCGAACAGACCGCGCGTGGCGAACGCTCTTTCGACATTTATTCTCGATTGCTCAAGGAGCGCGTGATTTTTCTGGTCGGCCAGGTCGAAGACTACATGGCCAATCTGGTCGTCGCGCAGCTGCTGTTTCTGGAGTCGGAAAACCCGGACAAGGACATTCATCTGTATATCAACTCGCCGGGCGGTTCGGTGACCGCCGGCATGTCGATCTATGACACGATGCAATTCATCAAGCCCGACGTCAGCACGATGTGCATCGGCCAGGCCGCGAGCATGGGCGCTTTGCTGTTGACCGGCGGCGCGCAAGGCAAGCGCTACTGCCTGCCGCATTCCCGAATGATGATACATCAACCGCTCGGCGGCTTTCAGGGCCAGGCGTCGGATATAGCGATTCATGCACAGGAGATTCTGGCCGTGCGCGATAGGCTGAATAAAATCATGGCGCATCACACCGGCCAGCCGATCGAAAAGATTCGGGTCGACACCGATCGGGATAATTTTATGAGCGCCGACGAGGCGGTCAATTATGGTTTGGTCGACAAGGTTTTGTCGAGTCGGCTTTAAAGGCCATAGAAATTTGTTTTTTTTTCGAAGGTTTGGGGATATTCTTTGTCCAAGAGAAAAAATAATCTCTCCACTTTTGGATAAGTTCAGGTATTGATATGAGTAATGACAAAAGGGGCAAAGACGAGGACAAGCTGCTGTACTGTTCTTTTTGCGGGAAGAGTCAGCACGAAGTCCGCAAGCTGATCGCGGGCCCTTCCGTGTATGTTTGCGACGAATGCGTCGAACTTTGCAACGACATCATCAAGGACGAATTGCAGGAAGAATCCTCTTCCTTTAAAAACGGCCATCTGCCGAAGCCGAAAGAAATCAGGAAGGAACTTGATGCTTATGTGATTGGACAGGACCGCGCAAAAAAGATTTTGGCGGTCGCAGTTTACAATCATTACAAACGGCTCAGAAATAAAACCAAAAAAGACGGCGTCGAATTGGGCAAAAGCAATATTTTGCTGATCGGCCCGACCGGTTCCGGTAAGACTTTGCTCGCCGAAACGCTGGCTCGATTGCTGGATGTGCCGTTCACGATAGCCGATGCGACGACATTGACCGAAGCCGGCTATGTCGGCGAAGATGTCGAAAACATCATCCTGAAAATTTTGCAAAAATGCGATTACGATGTCGAAAAGGCCGAAAACGGCATCGTATATATCGATGAAATCGACAAGATTTCACGCAAATCGGACAATCCGTCGATCACTCGCGACGTGTCCGGCGAAGGCGTGCAGCAGGCGCTGTTGAAACTGATCGAAGGCACGGTCGCTTCGGTGCCTCCGCAAGGCGGGCGCAAGCATCCGCAGCAGGAGTTTTTGCAGGTCAATACCGCGAATATCCTGTTCATCGTCGGCGGTGCGTTTGCGGGGCTCGACCGTGTCATCAAGGCGCGCTCCGAAAAAGGCGGCATCGGTTTCTCGGCCGAAGTCAAATCGAAGGACGAGAAGAAAAATGTCGGCGAAGTATTTTCCGAGGTAGAAGCCGAGGATTTGATCAAATACGGTCTGATTCCGGAATTTGTCGGCCGTCTGCCGGTCGTCGCGACGCTCGAAGAACTCGACGAGGATGCGTTGGTGCAGATTTTGACCGAGCCGAAAAATGCCTTGGTCAAGCAATATCAACACCTGTTCGAGATGGAAGGCGCCGAACTCGAATTCCGCCCCGAATCGCTACGTGCGATCGCGCGTAAATCGATGGAGCGCAAAACCGGCGCGCGTGGGCTCAGAACGATCGTCGAAAATGTGTTGTTGAACACAATGTA
Source organism: Methylomicrobium sp. Wu6 (assembly GCF_035916875.1). NCBI lineage: Bacteria > Pseudomonadati > Pseudomonadota > Gammaproteobacteria > Methylococcales > Methylococcaceae > Methylomicrobium > Methylomicrobium sp. Wu6. The sequence goes on along the minus strand of NZ_JAXUHN010000089.1, from coordinate 9,743 downwards.
CGATTTGCCTTCGGAAGAAGATATTTGCAAAGTCGTGATCGACGAAAACGTGATTCGCGGCGAATCCGAACCGATCCTGGTCTACAAGTCGGATCAAAAAAAGGCTTCCTCGGAAGTTTGAGTATAAAAAAGGAGCTTAATAGCTCCTTTTTTATGTCCGCCGTAGGGTGCGCATTTATACCCCATGAGGGTTACCGCGCACCACTCTAATTACGTAAAGGAAAGGCGCGCAATACCCTGAAGGGCATAATGCGTACCTACTGATGCTTCGCGCGTAGGTGCGGAAACAGCAACACGTCGCGGATCGACGGCGCATCCGCGAACAGCATCACCAGCCGGTCGATGCCGATGCCTTCGCCCGCGGTCGGCGGCATGCCGTGTTCGAGCGCGACGATGTAGTCCGCATCGAAATGCATCGCTTCGTCATCGCCCGCTTCCTTTTCCTCGACCTGTTTCTGGAAGCGCGCGGCCTGATCTTCCGCATCGTTCAACTCGGTAAAGCCGTTCGCGATTTCGCGCCCGCCGACGAAGAATTCGAAACGATCGGTAATGAACGGATCCTGGTCGTTTCGGCGCGCGAGCGGCGACACCTCGACCGGATAAGCGGTGATGAAGGTCGGGTTCATCAGCCGGCTTTCGACCGTTTTTTCGAAAATCTCGATCTGCAATTTGCCGAGGCCGTAACCGTCCTTGACCGGCAAATTCAGCTTTTTACAGACAGCGATCGCGCCGTCGCGGTTGTCGATGTCGGCCGCGGCCAGATCCGGATTGAAGCGCAGGATCGATTCGAACACGGTCATCCTTTCGAACGGCTTGCCGAAATCGTAGTCTTCGCCCTGATAGGTGATCACCGTCCGACCGACGACTTCCTCGGCCAGGCCGCGCAGCATCGCTTCGGTCAGATCCATCAGATCGCCGTACTCGGCATAGGCCTGATAGAATTCGAGCATCGTGAATTCCGGATTGTGCCGGGTCGAGAGACCTTCGTTACGGAAATTGCGGTTGATCTCGAAAACCCGCTCGAAGCCGCCGACGACCAGGCGTTTCAAATACAGTTCCGGCGCGATCCTGAGGAACAGCTGCATGTCCAGCGCATTGTGATGGGTCACGAACGGCCGCGCGGTCGCGCCGCCCGGAATCGCCTGCATCATCGGCGTCTCGACTTCGAGGAACTCGCGTTTGATCAAAAAATCGCGGATATAGGCGACGACGCGCGAGCGCAGCAAAAACGTATTGCGCGACGATTCGCTCATGATCAGGTCCAGATAACGCTGGCGGTACTTGATTTCCTGATCGGCGATGCCGTGGAATTTTTCCGGCAGAGGGCGCAGTGATTTGGTCAATAGGCGAATGTCGTCGACCTTCACGCTGAGCTCGCCCGCATTGGTCTTGAACAGCGCGCCTTCCGCGCCGACGATGTCGCCGATGTCCCATTTCTTGAACTGCTCGTTGTAGAAATCGCCGGGTAGCGCATCGCGGGTCACATACAGCTGGATTTGACCGGACATGTCCTGAATGTGGCAAAAGCTTGCCTTGCCCATGATCCGCCGGGTCATGATCCTTCCTGCGACCTTCACGCGCAGCGGACTTTCTTCGAGTTCTTCCTTCGATTTTTCGCCGTATTCGGCCAGCACTTCGCCGGCCACCACGTTGCGCCGAAAATCGGTCGGAAACGCGATGCCGCTTTCGCGCAGCGCGTTCAATTTGGCGCGGCGGAGGCGAATTAATTCTTGTTCGTCTTGTTCAATTTCTGCCATGGCTATTATGGTATTTTGTTTATTATGGGCTTAGCGGAAGGATCGTATTCTCCGTTGCTTTGTTGGGTGTAACATCTCCAAACAACTTCCAGTCCATTCGATAAAGATACATATCTTCAATATAAACCCCTCCTAGATTATTCTTGCCAAGTCTATTGTTTCCAAGCGTAGCGTTTCCTAATGGACTGCTTTTTATTGCCTCAACAATGCGGTTATGGGTATCGCTTACACTAATATCGTGTAGTGCAATCACGTCTTCATCAGGCTTTGCAGATTCATTGATATCGTCAATACGCCTGTAATAGTTTCTAGGGCCTTCACTTTCAACGAGCGGTGAAACTATCGTAAGTTTCCATGTCTTATCTTCTGCATCCAATATCCAAAAAGCGGCTTGCACTTTTGAATCAGTTTCATCTAATCGTTCTATTAAAGCTTCACCTGCTAAAAGCATCTGTTCAGAAAACCATTGGGTTATAAATATCTCTTTAGCCACGGCAGTATTCCTGATTCGTTGTCGGTAATTGCAGTAAAAAGATCATGAGCTTGTTGCTTTAAAATGGCAAATTTATAGCGAGATTCTTCTGACCATTCAATAGAAATTGCCCAGTTTAATTTAAACTCTTTATTTTGTTTTTCTTGCTCGGATAATTCTTGCTTTAAACCAGCCGTAATAACCAAATTAGCAAGATTGTGCGTGTAACTATCAGTGGCAAGTTTTTTATCTGGAAAATCAAATTCTTTAACTTGTTTGGCAATACACGCTTTCAATGTGCATTCCAGCGCGTAGCCTGCCAGATAGTAGGCGCCTTCATAACAATCCGCAGTTAAAAGGATTTCTGCCTCTTTAACTCTGATGGCGGCTATATTTTCAAGTTCAGTTTTATTCATGACGACTGCTTACAAACCGCTCTTCAGGCTCGCCTCGATAAACATGTCGAGCCCTCCGTCGAGCACCGCCTGCGGATTGCCGGTTTCGACGCCGGTGCGGAGATCCTTGATGCGCGATTGATCGAGCACATAGGAGCGAATCTGGCTGCCCCAGCCGATGTCCGATTTGCTGTCCTCGAGCGCCTGTTGGGTTTCGCTGCGCTTCATCATTTCGAGTTCGTACAGCTTGGCCTTCAGTTGCTTCATCGCGGTATCCTTGTTTTTGTGCTGCGAGCGGTCGCTCTGGCATTGCACGACGGTGCCGGTCGGGTTGTGCGTGATCCGCACCGCCGATTCGGTCCGGTTGATGTGTTGACCGCCGGCGCCCGAAGCGCGGTAAACGTCGATACGCAAATCGGCCGGATTGATGTCGATCGCGATGTTGTCGTCGACTTCGGGGGAGACGAAGACAGACGCAAACGAGGTGTGGCGGCGGTTGCCGGAGTCGAACGGAGACTTCCGCACCAGGCGGTGTACGCCCGTCTCGGTGCGCAGCCATCCGAAGGCATATTCGCCTTCGAACTTGATCGTCGCGCTCTTGATGCCGGCCACATCGCCCGGCGATTCTTCGATCAGCTCGACCTTGAAGCCCTTGCTTTCGCCCCAGCGCAGATACATCCGTTCGATCATCGACGCCCAGTCCTGCGCCTCGGTGCCGCCGGAACCGGACTGAATGTCCAAAAACGCATTGCTCGCGTCCATTTCACCCGAGAACATGCGCCGGAATTCGAGCTTCGCCACCTGGCTCTCCAGGTGTTCGAGATCGCTCGCGACCGTGCAGACCGTATCCTCGTCGTCTTCATCGACCGCCATCGCGAGCAGTTCTTCGGCGTCGCTGAGTCCTGAGGTCATTTCGTTGATCGTATTGACGACCAATTCGAGTTGGCCGCGCTCCTTGCCGAGGCCTTGCGCCAGTTCCGGGTTATCCCAGATCTTTGGGTTTTCGAGTTCTCTCAGGACCTCGACCAGGCGTTCGCTCTTGATGTCGAAGTCAAAGATACCCCCTAAGCGACTCGGTGCGCTCTCTGAGGTCGGCGATTTTGTATTTGATCGGATTGATTTCTTGCATGGGCTGAAACAGAAAGACCGTCGTTCCGCGATGGTTTGCGGTAAACCTGCGCGGATAAATTGATGAAAACCATTGATTATAGCGCATATCAAGTTCAGTTACATGAACAACTTACACTGGTCACGCATGCCATTATCGAGACAGTCACGGCGAATTAGGGTTAAAATAGCGGCAAAATCACGGGTATCGGGTATGTAGTCGAACCCGGCCATCTCATACATAATCAGAAGGACAGCTTGATGACTGAAATAACTGAAGTACCGAGTCCTTTTTGCGGCATCGGCACGGATGACCTGACGGTTCAGGTGGACGGCCTGGCGCTGAAAGTGACAGCGAACGGTTGCGCGGTGAACACGCCCGCGTTCGAACAGGCTATCACCGATACTTCTCCTCGGGTTGAAGGCAAGGAGGTCAGTCTGGAGGTGGCCGCGAAAAAGGCGGCGGCCTTGCTGAAGGATACCAAGCTGCCGGTGATCGGCGGCTGCGCGACCGACGTAAACGGCATGCGCGCGCTGTTGGCGCTGGCCGATCGTGTTGGCGCGGTCATCGACAACATGAACTTCGGTTTTGCCCGCAATAACTTTTTGACCTTGCAGGACTCGGGCTGGATCAACACCACCTTGGCCGAAGTCAAAAACCGCTGCGATCTGCTGCTGGTCGTCGGCACCGACCTGGAAGCCTTCGCGCCGCGTTTCTTCGAGCGTTATATTTGGAACAAGGAAGCGATGTTCGTCGACGACACCGCGAGCCGTCAGGTCATCTATCTCGGCAAGGCGCCGTCGGGCAGCGCCTCGACTTCGCCGAACGGCCGGGCCGCAAAGGTTTTGACCTGCGCCGATGCGGATTTGCCGGAAGTGATCGCGGTCCTGCGCGCGCTGGTCAAGGGCAATGTCATTCAGGCCGAAGCGGTCGCCGGCATCGCGATCGCCGATCTGCAAGCCATCGCCGAGCAATTGAAGGTCGCGCGTTACAGCGTCGTGACCTGGGCAGCAGGTGCGTTGGCGTTCCGTCAGGCCGAACTGACCGTGCAGACCTTGTCCGAAATGATCAAGGACATCAACGACATGAATACCCGCTGCTCCGGCCTGCCACTCGGCGGCAAGGAAGGCGACCAGACCGCCAACCAGGTCTGCGGCTGGACCACCGGCTTCCCGGCGCGCACCCGTTTCTCGCGCGGCTATCCCGAATACGACCCTTTCTTGAACGACGCGAATGCGCTGATCGCGAACGGCGAGGCCGACGCGCTGGTCTGGGTGCAGGCATTCAACGCGAAAGCGGTGCTGCCTACGAACCATGTTCCGACGATCGTGATCGGCCGCGCCGGTATGACGTTTGCCAAAGAACCCGACGTGTTCATCCCGGTAGGTACGCCCGGTATCGATCATGCGGGCCATGCCTACCGGATGGACAACGTAGTTGCGATCCGGCTGAAAAAATTGCGCGACTCCGGCCTGCCGAGCACGGCCGACGCGCTCCATGCGATTGAAAACGCCCTACGCGAGATGACTGTATGCTAATAAAACTCACTGGTGGAACCGTCTATGATCCTGCCGCCGGCGTCGACGGCAAGAAGCAGGACATTTACATTCAGGACGGGCGTATCGTCAAGAAACCGGCCAATGATGTGAAGCCCGAAAAGGAATATGACCTGAAAGGCAAGGTCGTGATGTCCGGCGCGATCGACATGCATACGCATATCGGCGGCGGCAAGGGCAACATCGCGCGGACACTGCTGCCGGAAGATCACCGTCAGGACCCGGTCGCACGCACCGAATGTACACGCTCCGGCTGTGGCCATGCGATGCCGAGCACCTTCGTGACCGGTTACCGCTATGCCGAGATGGGCTACACGGCCGGCTTCGAGCCTGCGGTGCTGCCGGTTAACGCGCGCCAGGCGCATATGGAAATGGCCGACATTCCGATTCTGGACAAGGGCGGCTATGCGATGCTCGGCAGCGACGATTATCTGCTGCGCCTCTTGACCGCCAAGAAAGATCAGAAAGCGATCAATGACTACGTCGCCTGGACCATACAGGCCGCCAAGGCGATTGGCGTCAAGGTGGTCAATCCGGGCGGCATCAATGCGTTCAAGTTCAACCAGCGCAAGCTCGACCTTGACGAACAAAACAGTCATTACGGCGTCACTCCGCGGCAGATTCTGCAAGCGCTGGCGACCGCGGTCAAGGAACTCGGCGTCAAGCATCCTCTGCACGTGCACGGCTGCAATCTCGGCGTGCCCGGCAATGTGCAAACCACGCTCGATACGATCGAAGGGATCGGCGGCCTGCCGATGCATTTGACGCACATCCAGTTCCACAGCTACGGCACCGAAGGCGACTTCAAGTTTTCCTCCGGCGCGGCGAAGATCGCCGAAGCGGTCAACAAGCACAAGAACATCACGATCGACGTCGGCCAGATCCTGTTCGGGCAGACCGTCACCGCGTCCGGCGACAACATGCGCCAGCACGCGAACCACAAGTTCGCGAACCCTAACAAATGGGTCACGATGGACATCGAGTGCGACGCCGGCTGCGGCATCGTGCCGTTCAAATATCGTGACCAGAATTTCGTGAATGCGCTGCAATGGGCGATCGGCCTCGAAACCTTCCTGCTGGTCGACGATCCGTGGCGGATCTTCCTGACCACCGACCATCCGAACGGCGCGCCGTTCACCAGCTATCCGCATCTGATCCGGCTGCTGATGGACAAGAGTTTCCGGAATGACATGCTGGCGACGATCCATCCCGAGGCGCAAAAAATGACCACGCTGGCCTCGATCGACCGCGAATATTCCCTGCAGGAAATCGCGATCATGACCCGTGCCGGCGCGGCCAAGCTGATCGGTTTGCAAGGCCGTGGCGGCCTGAGCCCCGGCAACTGGGCCGACGTTACGGTCTATACCGACAACGCGGACCGCGAAAAGATGTTCGAGAAACCAGACTATGTGTTCAAGGACGGCGATCTGGTCGTGCAGGACGGCAAGGTGATCCACAGCAAATGGGGCACCACCCATGTCGTGAAGCCCGATTTCGATCCGTCGGTCGAAAAAGGCCTGAAGGACTATTTCGACCGCTATCTGACGATGAAACTCGGCAACTTTAAAATCAGCGACGATGAAATAACCGAAGACGGACGCGGCAGTATCACCGTGCATCCGCTGCAAGGAGGAAAGGCATGATTATCAACGGCGTAACGATAGACGCAACCTTCGCCGAAGCATTTCCGATGAAGGCGACGCGGGCGATCATCACCGCGCAGAACGAAAAATGGGCGATGATTTCCGCGCAGGCGATGACCGGTTTCGCGACTTCGGTGATTGCCTGCGGCTGCGAGGCGGGCATCGAGCGGGTGCTCGATCCGTCCGAAACACCGGACGGCCGCCCTGGCGTCTCGATCATGATTTTCGCGATGGGCGGCAAGGGCCTGGCGAAACAACTCGAAACCCGAGCCGGCCAGTGTGTGCTGACCTCGCCGACTTCGGCCTTGTTCGCCGGCATCGACGGCGGCAAGCCGATTCCGCTCGGCAAAAACCTGCGCTATTTCGGCGACGGCTTTCAAGTCGCGAAAGTGATCGGCGGCAAGCGTTACTGGCGTATTCCGGTGATGGACGGCGAGTTTCTGACCGAAGCGACCACCTCGCAAGTCGATGCGGTCGGCGGCGGCAACTTCCTGGTGTTGGCCGAATCGCAGCCACAGGCGCTGGTCGCCTGCGAAGCCGCGATCGAGGCGATGCGCAAGGTGCCGAATGTGATCATGCCGTTCCCCGGCGGCGTCGTGCGCTCCGGCTCGAAAGTCGGCTCCAAATACAAAGCCCTGGGGGCTTCGACCAACGATGCGTTCTGCCCTACCTTGAAAGGCATGACGAAGACCGAACTGTCGCCGGAAATCGAGTCGGTGATGGAAATCGTGATTGACGGGCTGACCAAGGGAGACATCGACAAGGCGATGCGCGCCGGCATCCAGGCCGTCTGCGGCCTCGGCGCCGCCAACGGCATCAAACGCATCAGCGCCGGCAACTACGGCGGCAAACTCGGACCGTTTCACTTTCATTTGCAGGAGATCATGGCATGAGCGCGCTCACCTTTACGCTGAAACACCGCCCCGACCAGAGCGTCGACCTGTCGCCGCTCGTCAGCCATAACCTTGAAGGCAAGGAACATCGCGAGATCGCCGCGCTCGAACTGCAATCCGGCAAGGCGAAACTGCGCGTCGATGCGCTGTTCACCCTTTCCGGCAACGATCCGCATAACATCGTGATCAAGAATAGCTTCGGCAAGCTCGATTTCATCGGCAAGGACCTTCACGGCGGCAGCATCCGCGTCGAAGGTGACGCCGGCGCTTATCTCGGCCTGGGCATGAAGTCCGGCAGCATCCGGGTCACCGGCAATGCCGGCCTCTATGCCGCCTGCGAAATGAAAAAAGGCACGCTCGAAATCGACGGCAACGCCGGCGACTTTCTCGGCGGCGCGCTGCCCGGCAACAAAATGGGCATGAAAGGCGGCCTGATCCTGGTCAAAGGCAACGTCGGCGAACGCGCCGGCGACCACATGCGCCGCGGCACGATCCTGATCGAAGGCAACGTCGGCGACTACTGCGGCTCCCGGATGACCGCCGGCACGATCGCGGTGATGGGCCAAACCGGCCGCTATGCCGGCTACGCGATGCGCCGAGGCACATTGCTATTGTGGAATCAACCGCAGCTTCCGGCCAGTTTTAACGATTGCGGCGCGCATACATTGGGATTCTTGCCGCTGTTGTTTGCTTCGTTCAAAAGCCTGAATTCGCGCTTTGCGGATGCGGCGGTTGGGTTTAACCGTGTGCGGCGTTATGCGGGGGATATGGCGGAAATGGGGCGTGGCGAGGTATTGGTTAAATTGTAGCTTTGTAGGTCGGGCACGCTTTTTGTGCCCGACATTTTGATGCCTAAACGTTGGTCAACGATGAAGCTGTTGCCCGATCTACCCGGCTGATAAACTGTTGGAGCTGAATCACATGAAAATCTTGTCCCGAATTACTTGTAATTCACAAGTCATGGGCGGTAAGCCTTGTATTCGGGGCATGCGTGTGACTGTAGGAACCCTCGTTGGTTTAGTCGCGTCAAGGTACACGGATCAACAAATTCTTGTGCTCTATCCCTATCTTGAACCGGAGGATATCCGGGCGGCCTTGGCCTACGCCGCCTGGCGCTCGGAAGAAGTCGAGTTGCCGATCCTTGTCGCGTGAGGTTTGTAGGTAGGACGTGCTTTTTTGTGCCCGACTTTTCAATGCTCAAACGTTGGGTAACACTGAAGCTGTTGCCCGACCCGGCTGTAACGACCCGAAAAAAATCACGCCCGCACTGCCTACAGCGTTTTTAAATGTTTTTGAGGGTAGAACTGTTAGAAGAGCGAAGGTTAAATTTTAAAAAAAACTATACTCATGATTGAATAAGGCAAGAAAATGGAGACCAGAAGGAAATTATTACACTACCGAAAAGCCCAATTTTTCAGACCAGTTGAAAATGCTTCATTGCAAAAATTAGTTGAAGAAGCGTTAAGAAAACTCAAAAGTGTAGGAGACCGCTTCAATACGGTTGAGGAAAAGACCAAGGATGAAAATGAGGATAGCGGTTATCGCCGATTCATCAATACTCATCGAAGCCGAATGGGAATGGAGTTCGGCAATTTGGTTTTATATGCGGACGGTGTCAATAAACAAACATTAACTATAGATGATAAAGCCGACGAGGTAGATGTTGAGCAAATAGCTCCTCCACAAACTCCAGATGGGCGTCGACGGGAATTCCTTGAATCTATTCTATATTACGGTATCAAAGATAATCATGTTGTTTTATTGCAATCGATGGCATTAAGGAGCCGAGAATTTGAAACCTATAAGTGTCTCGCAGAAAGTTGATTGGCGTTAAACTAAAAGCTTTTTAGAACCAGCAGGAAACAGAGTTGGCAAGGGTTGCCCGATTAGAACTATCAGAAAACGATGACGCATGTTTG
>NZ_JAXUHN010000088.1:0-75884 GCF_035916875.1 Methylomicrobium sp. Wu6 | reverse complement strand
AATTGCTCGGCGCTAGGCTTGGCGATCCTGGCGACCAGCCTGAGCGGGTGTATGATCGTCGATTCGCCGATTAAGGGAGTGCTGGGTACCGAGGTTATCTGGGGCGATATAGCGACCGGAGAAGCCGGTTCTGGCACCCCCGGCGTGACGAAGGAAGGCAAAGCCTGTGCGGAGTCCATCTTGGGCTTGCTGGCGCGCGGCGATGCCAGTGTTCGCGCGGCAAAGCAAAACGGCAATATCACGGAGGTCACTACAGTGGATCACTCGGCGAGGAATTTTTTAAATATCGTCGGCGAGTGGTGCACGATAGTAAAAGGCCGCTAGGAGCCTGTCGGACTTGACTCTACTTTTGGGGCATACCTACGGCGCAGCAATTTTTTCAGACTTCGCTCGAACTTTTTTGCCTTAAACAGCGTTCTGCTACTGTTTAATGTCGAGCGCTTGACCTGTCAAGCGCACACCCATCCCGTATCTTCCCCACTCAAGCATAAGAGAGCACAGGCTTTCGCAAATTTTGCCGAGATCCTGCGATAATATCAGGATTTGAGAAGGACCAAAGCGTGATCGGTTTCAGTGGAGCCCATTTTCCTAAAGAAGTGATTTTGTACGCGGTTTTCTTCTATGTGCGCTATGGCGTCTCCTACCGAGATTTGGAAGAAATCATGGATGAACGCGGCGTCAATGTGGATCATGCCACGTTGAACCGATGGGTTATCCTGATTGCCGAACTAGTGTTTTTATTACGCCAGGTAAAGCCGTGCAGTATCTGGACGGCATTTGGCCGGGAGAAAAGAACAAGGAAGATCAGGTCGTGGTGTTAAACCGTGTCGCCAAATCGGTGATTGAGGGGCAACGGGGAATTCATCCCGAGTATGTGTTTCCGCATCGTGGGAAACACGTCTATTCGATGAACAATACCGGCTGGCAAACAGCATGGAAAAAGGCAGGGTTACCGACTGACGGCAGTTACACGCGCGGGCCTCACAATCTCAAGCATACGTTTGCTCAAGCATACGTTTGGGCGGCGCTTAAGAGCCGCGGGAGTGGCGTTTGAAACGCGGAAAGTGCTGTTGCATCACAAGTCGGGTGATGTCACGACGCATTATTCTCCAGCGGAACTGGAAGAACTGCTCAATGCGGTGGAAAAAATAGTGGAGAAAGAGTCCGGCAAAAATCCGGATTGATAAGATGGAATGTAGTAAACGGATAACTGATAAGTTATTGATTACAGGTGGCTAGTTGGTGGGTCGTCCGGGATTCGAACCCGGGACAACCGCATTAAAAGAGACTTGTTATCAGCTTTAAACCTTTGCAATAGGCTTAAATACTGGCTTTTGCTTTTTGTTCAAGCCTATCAAAGCTCTAAAAAACTGGAAAAACTGGAAAGAAAGTGGAAACAGGATTATTCAAGCGATAGAACTAGTTTTTTACCTAAAGCTCTGGCTGCTTTATCTAATTGCTTCAAGTTTGGCCAATGGTGAGGGTCTTCTAGTCGTTGTGCTGCTGGCCATGAGGTTTTCATTGCGGTTGCCAGTTCCGATAACGGTTTTGATCCTCTCGCCTTTCTCAACAGCAAAGCTGCTTGAACTTCCGGGTTTGGTGTTCCCATTTGGCCGTTTTTTGGGCAGTCGGACGGTTCCGGTATTTCCTGGCTTTTATCCATCCTGTAAGCCAGCATTGCGCTTAATACTTCGTCGGCGTTATAGATGGCTTCCTCTAATGTTTCGCCTTCTGTAAAGGCTTCTTCTATGTCCACGAATTGCACGAAAAAAAATCCTTCTTCGTCCTTTTCGATAGTGTAGGGATATGTTTTTTTCACTTTAGCTTGACTCCGGTTTGTCTTTTAATCTCTTTGATTATTTTTTTCCCTATTGCTAATTAAACTTTTTATTTATATATTCTATATGTCTTCTATTTGTTTCTTCTGACCTTTCTTTTCTGTAGAATTCTATACATCCTATTGCTTCATGTAATTGTTTTTTATCTAATGTATTTAAATTCCATTTATTTATAAAACTTGTTAATTCATTTATTTTAATTACATGGTTAGGCATTTTTGTTTTAAATTCTGTTTCTTGATTTGTAAAGACTATTATCGTTCTTGTTGCCCAAATCGGTATATTACTAATTTTAACTATATTTTTTATATGGTTATTGTTTTGTATTACCGGATTGTAGAATTTGAATTTTTTACCTCTCGGTAAAGCCTGCGTCCAGTTTTTATCTTTTTCATTTCCAAATATCCATCCTTTATGTCCTTTCGTTTCTATAACAAATATTCCGGTCTGTGAAAAAACTATATGGTCTATCTGTGTAGTTCCTTCTTCCGTAGGTAAAGTGATGTCATGCATTACATAGTATTTATTTTTATCAAGATATTTTAATACTTCCTTGACATTTGATTCTGCGTCATTTTGTATGTAAAACTCACTTTTTTCTTTTGTGTAATTTCCTATTTTGTATCCGATCAGAAAACTTAAGTTTACTAAGCAAAATATTACTAACATCTTTATTCAATTTTATAAAAAATCTTAAGTATAGATGCTATTTAATTCTGATCGCCCCTTTTAAACCATTTTTTTTCTACCTTCCCCGCAATCACGTACCCGTTTTTAGATTCCTTCTGGTTTCCTCCAGTTCTGGGCTGATTTGTCCGCAATCCTCTATTGTTTTTCCTGTTGCGAGCCAGTAGGCGTATTTTGGCCATATGTCTGAAATTACTTGTATATGCCATCCGTACACTTTTTGACGGTTGTTTTCTATGCTGCTGATTTGTCCACTTTTTATTCCAGTTTTTAATGAAAAATCGTCAACTGTAACTTTTAAGTGATTTCTTAGCTCTTTCATCCTTCTATTTATTTCGAACTCGTCTATCATACATGTAAATAATTCTTGTATTTTTTCCATGAACATGTATATAATACATGTACGTTATCTATTCAGCTTAACACAGCCAAAACAAGGCTAATGAGGCAATCATGGACCAACAACAAGTCATAGTCAACATAGAGTCAGGCGTTCCCCTTATGCATCCCGATTTATTTGCCGAAAAGATCGGTCGTTCTCCCGGCGTCGTCGGTGGATGGATCGATTCCGGCTATCTCCCGACTGTAAAAGTCGGTCGCTACCAGCTTATCAATCTGGTTTTACTTTCAGAAAATTTGAAAAAGGGGAAAGTGTTATGAACGTTGATAAGAATTCTCAACAGTTTCAGGAATTCGAAAGGCATTTGATCCGTACGCTTTATCTTCATCTTCTTTGTAAAACTGACTTTATTAACGCGGCGTTGGATTTTGGGAATTTGTCGAGGGCTTTATCCATCCTTTCCGATCTTCAGACTTTTATTTTTGAATCTGAACTTGCTTATCAAACTGAGTATGCAAAGGTTGATTCATTTCTAACTGAAATTCGGGGTTTTTCTCACAGTTTTTATTATTCCTTGATTGAACATGGTTTGAGTGTGTCAGGTGAAAGATATGCCATTTTTCGTAAACAAATAATTGATCTTTTTAATTCATCTTTTCCTGTTGAGGCTGCATAAATGACTAACCATATTCCTTCAATTCCTCCTGTCGGTTCTAATCCTATTGATAATAATGATAAGTCTAATGAACGCTTATTCAGAACTTCATTGGCACCTCGGGATTATCTGCGTCTTGAAATAGAAGCAATGGACAGGGGCTTAAAACCTTTCGGACTGACTAAGGCAGTTATGACGTTATACCTGCATAAACAACTCGTAAACGTTCGTGAATTGCCTCCTGATATTCAGTCTCAAATCGTTCAATTTTTCAAAGATAAAAAAAGCGCGATTGCTTTAAAGGAAGACTGATTATTTATTCGACTAAATATCTAGCCGGACGGAGCCGCGGTATGGGGGTTGATGCCAAATTGGCGCCGGATCGTGTAGGGCGTCAAGGGCTTTAGAGCGAAGCGTCCCTTGACGCCCTACGCGATCCGGTTGCGACAATTGGCGTCAACCTCCATATCGGGGCACCGTCCGAATAGGTATCTAGTTGGATGGTGAGTGGGTGGGGGCTTTAAAAAGAACGCGCGATTTTGACGTTTTAAATGTTGAACTTAATTATCAAAATTTGGGGTTTTATATATGAATAATACATTAAAGGTAGTTTTTATTTGTGAGTATTCATGCCCTTATAACTTGCCTTTATATTTAACATCATATACTTTATTTAATAAAATTATGAAATATGAAGTTGAGGGCGTCTTTTCCGCTATCACTTTTAAAAGTATTTGATTAAGCCGTTTGAGCTACGGCCTTTAAAGGCTCAAAGAAAAAACTAATTTTTCATTAACCTTATAGGTATTAACAATGCAACAAAACTTTCTTAATGATATGCAAACAGTCGTAACAGGTCAGGTCGAGTCTGTTACTCGATATGATATTGACGCGGATAACCGTGGTGGTTCAATTTGGGTCTCGAAACCATCTTCCGGTAAAAACCCAAATGTTTTGGGTCGTGATCTTATCAAGATCAAGATGCCTTTTGCCATGTTTGATCAACTTCGGCAAAAACAAGAATCTGGCGAACTTGAATTTCCTTGCATGATGGAAATTCTTTGCGATATTGATATGGGTGGCGCTAATCGTGCTGTTTTAACTGCCGTATCTACAAAAAGACTGATTAATGAGGTTTCTCGTCCTGTCGTCGATAAACCTGAACAGAAAGCGGCTTCTAAACCGCAATAGTTATAAATCCTGATTTTTCTCAATCAGGTTAATTTCTCCGTATGGAGTTCGAGACATGACAGTAGTTGATTTTGGCCCTTTGATTGAAGCTATAACGGTTTGTCTTATGCCGGTGAATTTTGCTTTAGGTGCTGTTTTATCGGTTCTTCTTGTTTCTTTGCTTTCGAGGTAATTATGATTGAATCCGATATTCAAACCATTATCGATTATGAGCTTGGGGTTTTTGCCTTGGGTTTTTGTTTCGGGTATTTACTCGCTATTTTTAATTCTCTGTCTGCTTTAGCTGTGAATTATAAATAGTAAATTTAACTTTTATTTTTTGAGGTGATTTATGAAAAATATTTTCAAGCAAATTTTGGGTTTTATGCTTGCCGCTTTTGCTTTGATGTTCGGTTTTATCCCGGCGTCCTTTGCGGCTCTTCCAGCTGCTGCTACTGCTGGACTGACTACGCTTCAAGCTGATGTGCTGGATTTGGTTGATGCGATCTGGCCGGTAATGGTTGCAATCACCGTTGCTTTCATCTTGCTGCGTGTTTTCAAGCGTGGTGCTAACTCGGCCGTCTAAGGTCTGACCAACTAGGCCGGGGTTATGCTCCGGCCTTTTTTAATTTGGGGTTATTATGAAATTATTAGAATGGATATTTAAGTTTTTATTTATCTTTTTTCTTATATTTTTTCGTGGTAATGCGTTTGCTGCTTGTGACATTATTCATCAATATTATTCAGATGCTAGTAGTGCGTCTTCTGCTTGTATATCTAAATTTGGCTCTTGTGCTGAAGGTTTGCATCCTGCTGATGGCGCCTCATTTCCTTCTTGTTCAGGATCAATAAGATATTATTTAAATAATAAATCAGAATCTTGCGGTATTCAATGGACTCATATTCTATATTGTGATACTTCTGTATCTTGTTCGGGTGGTAAAGTTCTCAATTCTGCTACTGGTATTTGTTCTTGTCCTTCCGGCACTATTGATAATGGATTAGGCCAATGTGTTTCTCAAGCTCAAGCTTGTACTTTACAGGAATATAATGCTATTCATGAAGGTTGTCCTACTGAATCTCTTTCTGGTTGGCCTCAACATACCTGTTTTGAATCTTCGTTGAATCAGAATGTAACAGTTCAGGAATGCCATCCTAATTGTGGTCCTGGTACTCATATTGAGGGTTACAATTGTGTTGCTAATCCTACTTGTATAGGTGATCAAACTTATAATTATGTAACTAATTTTTGTGATGAACCTAGTTGTAAAGGTCAACAATCATTAGATTCTATTAACCATGTTTGCCTGAATCCTCAATGCTCTCCGAATCAGGTGCTTTGCAATGGTTTTTGTGCTTCTTTAGGTGGCACTACTTCTGAATGTTCTCTTGGATATTCTATGGTATGTACGTCGGGTAATGATTTGATTTCTCATTGTCAATATTCGGGTTGTCCTGATGGCTATAAATCAGGTTGGCTTGATGGTCTTCAAATCTGTACTAAATCCGGTGATTCTACTACGGGTACTTCTGATGGTACTCAATCTACTTCTACTAATGGGTCTTCTTCAACTACCTCTACCACTATCATAAATTCTGATGGGTCTACTACTACCACTTCATCAACTACTTCTACTTCTACCTCTTCTACAACTACTACAACTAATATTTCTTTAGATACTCGGGGGTTGAATCAAGAATCTACTCAGTTGTCGGTACTTGATACTTTACGTCGGTTATTAGGCTCTGAGTCTGATTACAGTCAAAATCCTTCGGCCTTGGATGGTATTTCAGCACCTCTTGAACCTGGTAGCTCTG
The DNA here is from genome assembly GCF_035916875.1 of Methylomicrobium sp. Wu6. Lineage (NCBI taxonomy): Bacteria > Pseudomonadati > Pseudomonadota > Gammaproteobacteria > Methylococcales > Methylococcaceae > Methylomicrobium > Methylomicrobium sp. Wu6. Next base: position 69,376 of record NZ_JAXUHN010000088.1, on the reverse strand, counting down.
AGGCTGATGCAGAATCATTTTTGTTTTCTGGGAATGATTCTTATGCGCCTTCTTTAAATGTTCACGATTGGCTTCCTGATATGCCTTCTTCCTCTTCTTGCTCAGGTTCCATTCCTATTACATGGAAAAGTGGTACTTATATGTTTTCTCCTTGTGAGAAGCTTCAACCGTTGCGTGAGGTTCTTGCATGGGTTTTTTATGTTATGACCGCTCTTTATATTTTTTATGTTTGGGTATCAATTAAGGAGTAAATAAAGTGGTTTGGTTGTTAAATGGTGTTCGTGCATTTTTTACGCTTTTATTTTCTAAAGCTGTTTCATTATTTCCTGAATTATTAGCGTCTTTTCTTTTTACTCATGGTAAAAAGTTCGGTTTCTTTTTGCTTTATGCTGGCATTATCTCTGCCCTAACTGCTTCTTATTTTTTATTAGCTAATAATCTAATTAATGGTATTCATCAATCCGTTCCTCAAATTGTTAATGATGTTTGGGGTTGGGTGATGCCTTATAATGCTATTCCTTGTTTATTTGCTTTATCTTCTGCCAGAATTCTCAAATATACTTATCTGAGAAATAAAGAAATGATTAATAAGAAAATCAATATTCTAACTAATTCGGGTTCTTGATTATGCCGGGTTGGATTATTCAGGGGGTTCGTGGTGAGGGTAAGTCACTTTGTGCGGTTGGCAAAGCCAAGGAATACTTATCTCGTGGTTGCCCTGTTGCTACTAATCTTGATCTTTACTTAGACAAGTTATTACCTAAATCAAATGATACTATCGCTTATCGTTTGCCTGATCGCCCTAGGGCTTCTGATTTTTATGCTTTGCCTCCTGCTTTCGATCCGAAGTATAAAGGTGAGGACAAAAACGGATTAATCATTCTCGATGAATTGGCATTGTGGATGAATTCACGAAAGTGGAAAGATGGTGGAAGGTTGGAAATTATTGAATGGCTTTTGGTATCGAGAAAGTACCATTGGGATTTGATCTTGCTTTGCCAGGACCACGAAATAATTGACAATCAACTTAAAACAACTTGCTGTGACTATTTAGTTCAAGCTTCTCGAACTGATCGAAAAAAAATACCTTTTATTGCTCCTTTGCTTGATTTTGTTGGTATTGATTCTTTTCGTCCTAAGGTTCATGTTTACGATGTTTATTACGGTCTTTCTGCTCTCGATTCTCCTGTAGATCGTTGGACTTATGAGGGTTCTGATTTATATGCGGGTTACGATACCAATCAATTATTTACACCTGGGTTTGAAGTAATGGGTAAATATTCGCTTGATATGAGGGCCATTTATACTTATCTCCCTGCTTCTTATCTTACTAAGCATTTTTATATTAACCGGCTTCAACAACAAATTGATTCGATTAAGGAAGCCAAACTTTTACCTAAATTTGAGGTTAAACCAATGGCACTACGTAAAAATTCTGGCTCTGATGCTAATCGATTAAAAATCTATTTTTTGGTTTCGGTTCTTATGTTTTCTGCTGCTTGGGCTTACTGGAAAATTGACCAAAATAAAAATAAATCTAGTTCTGTGCAAGTTGCTGATACGGGTTATAAATCGCCAGTGATTCATGAACAACCTGTTAAATCATCTGAGCCGGTTAATTCTATGCCTTCTTCAACCGTTTTAGGTCAAAAGAGTAATTTTGTTCAAGTTTTGCTTGATTCTTATAAACCGCGTTTGGCAGCTTATCTTGAAAATAAGGATCGTGGTTTGTTTGGCATTATTGAATTTTATGATGGTTCTCATTTAGTTGAGCGTTTGTCGATTTCGTCTATTCGTGCCATGGGTGTTGCTGTGATCCCCGATAAACATGGTGTTGATATTATTACTAATTCAAAAATCTACGTTGTAACTGCCTGGCCGTTGACTGCGAACGATCAACAACAAATTAAACAGGTTGAAAAAATATGATTAATCAATTAGTTAAAATACATCATAAAGCAAACCCTGTGCCAATAATATAACTGGCACGTTATTTGATTTGTAATATAATTTTCCACCGCAAGTATTATACCAATTATAAAAACCCAATATATTGGTATAAATGCTTTTATATATACTATAAATCATGGTTTATGATTTGTAAAAATTGCGTTATTTTCCACTAAGCAAACCATGTGCCAATATTTGGCATGGCATGGTTTTTGATTTAATAAAAAATATTCCACCGCAAAACCCGTGCCAATCTATAAAAATATAAAACTGTTTTTTAGCGTCTTAACTGTAAATCGCGCTCGATAGGTGCCGGGTGTATGCCGGGCGCCCCTTCCTGGACGACATTAGCGGCGCTATCTAAATGAAGTGAGCGACAGCGTAATTATTGTTGCATCCTGTGGATATGTGGGAAAGTGCCGGACAATCGATAAAAAAGGGTGTTGATAAGTTCGGTTGGGTAACAGGGATGTTATCCCCAACTTATCAATGCCCTTTTTTATCGATGCTCTGGCCGGTGCTTTTCCATATATCCATAGGATCAACTTTAAAATAATTCACTACATTTACGCGTCGCGTCGTCCAGGAAGGGGCGCCCGGCATACACCCGGCACCCGTGGCGCGATAAGTAAGGGTTCATACGTTTAAAAACGGTGGGCAAACATTGAAAACTGGCGCTAACGTCCTTGTATCACGTTAGTAAGATCATTAACCGAAACCCTCATTAAAGCTGATAAAAAATGAAACGTTCTGAACGCTACTCTATTGAATCATTATCAAATGGCACTGATCAGGATCGACGCGGCCTTATTTTTGCTAATAAATATGGTCTTACTGATCTTTCAGGTGTTAATGTCGTCGGTGCTTCTGTCGATACTGTTAGGCAACTTTTTTACGGTACGCCTAAATCAATCTTGCTTGAACGTATTCAGCGTTGGGAAGCTAACAAAGATCAAATCGTTACCTTAACTGACAATCCTTTGTCAATGAAATGGCATTTTACTCGCATGGGCAAGGTGTCCGGCTATCGATACAAGTTTCAAAATAATGAGGAAGGTGTTGTTATCCTTTTTGGTTCTTTCTATCGCACGCTTGAATCTGAGGGGGATCATTTGAAAATCGAACTTTCTCCTCATTACATTTCTCAACGTCCCGTAAAATCAATCTGGGGTGAGTTATTTGGCCTTGGGGGTCTGGCTCATGCCTTCTTATCTGATGCGACTCCAAAGGGTGTTGCGGTGCATCTGGCTTGCGACTATCAAGGGTATGATCTGCCTGATGATTTCATTTTCAAGTTCTCTACCTACTCCCGGACCTTCAAAGCCTATGATGGCATCCATTCGATAGACCTTTCAGATTTTACTGAGGCTGTGGCTACATATGGCGGAAAAAATCAGGCAAAAAACTACTTGATCGGTCAGCCTCGGTCTATTCAAATTTGCATTTACGATAAGTCCTTTGAAATCAAGAAATCTGATAAGGTCGATTATTTTACTCGTGAATGGGGATGGTATTCCTTGGGAACCTATGATCCTGACAAATCTGTTCGGCGTATTGAGGCTCGTATTCATCAATCGATTATTCGTGAAATCGGCAATGGTCTAGGCGTTGAGCTTGAATCGTTTGAACAGGTAGAGAAATACCTTACCGATATTTGGCGTTATGCTATCTCCAAAAATGTTTTGATGCTCGATAAGAAGCTGATTGATCCTTTTTGGCAACTTCTTCTTGAGGATGTTGAGTTCCTGGTTCCTGCCCAAAATACGTTTATTTGCCGAAAAAAAAAGCAATCCGTTGATCCTGTTTCCAAAAACATTACTTCGATAGTTGGCAATATGATTTCGCTTTGTGCGCGTCAAAGGATGAATGCCAATCAAGTTTACTCTCAACTCCGTTTGCTAGCTGTTTGGCCTATGATAGACGCTTATTACCGTTCTCGGGGTATTTACAAATCCGAATTTATACAATTCCTTGAAAAGCTTCTTTGCTTGCGTCGTATTGCCGGTTCTGCGACTCAGGCGGCCTAGGTTTAGCTATGTCCATCAAAAAGGTAGATGGTAAGTACAAACTTGACGTTCGCCCTAACGGTGCTAAGGGTAAGCGTGTTATTCGTTTGTTCGACTCGAAGTCTCAAGCTCTTCAGTACCGTAATCAACTTCTATCAGGTAGATTAGAGAATCAGGCCGACCAGGCCTCATTTGATAATCTACGTCTTAATGATCTTATCGAAAAATGGTATGACTTACACGGTCGCTCTTTGAAATCCTCGCTTGATACTAAAAATCGTTTGCTCAAGCTCTCTAAGATTCTGGGTAATCCGATCGCGCGGACTTTAAGCCCTGAACTTCTTGCTGATTATCGTAAAATTCGGATTGATGAGGGCATTGCCTCTGCAACTCTTAATCGTGAGTTGATCACTCTTAAAGCTATGTTTCGTGAGTTACGTCGGCTTTCTGTGATTGATTATGATTCCCCTTTGCTTGTTGTTCGAAAGCTTCGTGAGCCTAAAATTGAGCTTTCTTATCTTTCTACTTCCGATCTTGTAAAGCTTTCTAAACAAGTCGATGTTAGTAAAAATGAAAGCCTTTGGTTTGTGTTTACTATTTGTTTGATAACCGGCTCTCGGTGGTCTGAGGCCAATGGCTTGACTTACTCTAACTGTATCAATTCCGGTTTTCAGTTTGTTGACACTAAAAACGGGCACTCACGATTTGTTCCGGTCGATTTTGAAACCTTTGATACGGTTCGTTCTCGGCTTGTTCATGGACCGTTTCTTTCCTGTTATTCGGCATTCCGTTCTGCCATGAAAAGAACCGGCTTATCGATTCCGAAGGGCCAAATGGCGCATATTCTTCGTCACACCTTTGCGAGTCATTTTGTCATGGGTGGGGGCAACCTCGTTGCTCTTCAAAAAATTCTGGGGCATTCCAGTTTGAATATCACAATGCGCTATTCCCATCTTGCTCCTGATTATTTGAAGCAAGCGATAGAATTAAACCCGCTATCGAAAATTAATCGAAGTGGAAAGAAAATGGAAAGAAAACTTTCAGGCATAAAAAAACCTGTTGACGATGAAAGCCTAACAGGTTGATTTTTAATATATTAGTTGGTGGGTCGTCCGGGATTCGAACCCGGGACAACCGCATTAAAAGTGCGATGCTCTACCGACTGAGCTAACGACCCAACAAAGAAATCGAATTATAAAGCGGTTTTTTTATATTAGCAAGATTTTTTGTCATAGATGGACAGGAATGATGTCTTTTTGGATTAATCTCTGAATTGTTAAAATAAAAATAATTTTTTTCGCTCAACAAGTTGTCAGGCGCTGGCCGACAAGGCTTGCAGCGGCTCCATGTAGTTGAGAGCGAGTGATTGGGCTACGGCTGCGTGGGTAAGATGACCTCGATGGGTGGTGAGGCCGAGTTGCAGTGCGTTGTCGCGGCGGAGGGCGTCCAGTCCTTCGTTGGCCAGATTCAGTATGTAGGGCAGGGTGGCGTTATTCAGGGCGAGGGTGCTGGTGCGCGGGACTGCGCCGGGCATGTTGGCGACACAATAATGCACGATGCCGTCGACTGTGTAGGTCGGATCGCTGTGAGTAGTCGGACGCGCGGTTTCGACGCAGCCGCCCTGATCGATCGAGACATCGACGATCACTGCGCCCTGGCGCATTTTTTTTAGCATATCGGCTCGGATCAACCAGGGGGCTTTGGCTCCCGGAATCAATACCGCGCCGATAACCAGATCGGCTTCATAGACTGCTTCTTCGATCGTATAGGCGTTACTGATGCGGGTTTGCAGTTGTCCTCGGTAGATATCGTCCAGCGTTTTCAGGCGCTCATAATTGACATCGAGCACAGTGACCGCGGCACCGAAACCGACAGCGACCCTTGCCGCATTGGAGCCGGCGATGCCGGCTCCAAGAATCACCACGGTGGCGGGCGGGACACCCGGAATACCGGACATCAGGATGCCGCGGCCGCCATGGTTTTTTTGCAGATAGGTCGCGCCGACCTGGGCCGCCATACGCCCTGCGACTTCGCTCATCGGCATCAACAAGGGCAGCCTGCCATCAGGAAATTGCACCGTTTCATAGGCGATGCTGGTGATGCCGCTTTGTAACAGGACATCGGTCAGGGTAAGGTTAGAGGCCAAATGCAGGTAGGTGAACAGAATCGTATCTTTGTTCAGATAACGGTATTCTGCTTCGATCGGCTCCTTGACTTTGACGACCATGTTCGCGGCCCAGGCTTCTTCCGCATGCATCACGATTTCCGCGCCGGCGGATAGATACTCGAGGTCGGTGAACGAACTGCCGATGCCGGCGCCGCTCTGCACCTTGACGCGATGGCCTTGGCGGGTCAGGGCGTTGACCGCGCCGGGCGTCAGGCCTGCTCTGAACTCATTGTCTTTCACTTCTTTGGGCAGTCCGATCAGCATATTTGAGATGAGTGATGAATGTATGCTTAAAAAATAGCATTTTTACGGGAGGTGAACAATAAAATCTGCCGGCGCATGGATGAAGGCGCCGGCAAAGGTTGGGCTAGGTTTTTTTACAGAACTTTTCGAATTTTTCGAGGACAAAACAGGGATGATGTCATCAACAAGTCCATTATCTCGCCGTATAATGGGAATCTACTATCTGGCTAGAGATTTTAAGCTTGAGGATTACGAAACACTAATATAAACTCCGAGTTAATCCCTATGATGATAAGGGTTTTTATAATAAAACAAGTATTAAGGAGGATTTATGCCGAAGAATACCCATTATAGCCGCCGCCGCTTTTTGACGCATTCGAGTCTGGGTTTGTTGGCTTTTGCCGGCATGCCGACGATGCTTCGGGCGATGGGAGGCATGCAGCCGATGCCGACGCTCGCGCCGAACAAGGCGTCGCCGAATTTTAAGCCGGATGTCGAATTCGAGCTTTCTTGCCGTTCCGCCTCGGTGCCGATACTGCCGGGCAAGTCTACCTTGGTGCAACAATACACGGCCAATCTGATCAAGGGGCCGAGAGAGTCGCTGGTCGAGATTCCAAACTCATACCTGGGGCCGCTGATTCACTTGCAGAAAGGACAGAAGGTCCGTATTCATTTGCACAATAAACTCGCCGAGCCGACCATTACGCATTGGCACGGTTTGCATGTACCGGCCGAAATGGACGGTCATCCGCGTTATACGATAGCCCCAGGCCAAACCTTTGTTTACGAATTTGAAGTGCTGAACCGGGCCAGCATGAACATCTACCATCCGCATCCGCACGAAATCACCGCCAAGCAGGTTTATCACGGGCTGGCAGGCGCTCTGTTCGTGCATGACGGCGAGGAGGCGGCGCTCGGCTTGCCGTCCGGCGAATACGAAATTCCGATTGTGATTCAGGATCGCCGCTTCGACGACCAGAATCAACTGGTGTATGTCGCCGGCATGCACGGCATGCATGACCGGATGATGGGGTACTACGGGGACAGGATACTGGTTAACGGACGTCCCGATTATACGATAGACGTGGATAGCCGCGCTTACCGCCTGCGTTTTTTGAACGGCTCGACCGCGCGGATCTACAAACTCGGTTGGGATGACGGCACGCCGATCACCGTGCTCGGGGTCGACGGCGGCTTGCTGGAGGCGCCGGAACACAAGCCTTATGTGATGCTCGCACCGGGCGAGCGCCTGGATGTCTGGGTCGATTTTAGCGGGCGTGCGGTCGGTTCGCAGCTGGTGATGCGCAGTCTGCCGTATTCCGGCGTGTTGCCGAAAATGGCCGAGCGAATGCAGAGAGGCATGGGCGGAGGCAATGGCGGCGGCCACCAGATGGGGATGATGGGCGGCATGATGCACGGATCGGCTTTGCCGGTCGGCAGCGATTATCCGATCTTTACCGCGCGGGTCAAGCGCAAGGTCAGCGACAGTCCGGCGCTGCCGAAACAACTGTCGAAGATCAACCGGTATAAAGTTGAAGATACCGCGAATGCCATTAAGCCGGTACCGATTGGCATTTCGGAGGGCCATATGGCGATGCTGCTGAACGGCCGGCCGTATGCCTTTGACGATGTACAGCCGAACGAACGCATCCGCCTGAACACGGTGCAATTGATGGAAATTTTTCATGCGCATGGCGAAGGCGGCGGGCATGGCGGTAAAGCCTCCGGCGAGAACAAGGAACATCAAAGTTCAGAGCAAAATGGCGGCATGCAGCACGGCGGCATGGGCGGAGGCCGGGGAGGTCATGGCATGGGCATGATGGGCGGTATGGGCATGCATGGCGGCGGCGAGGAAGGTGGCATGAGTCATGGCCGAGGCGGCATGGGTATGATGGGAGGCATGCATGACAGTGGCGAGGAAGGCGGCATGATGGGTGGCATGCACGGCGGCGGCGAGGGAGGCGGCATGGGCATGGGAGGCGGTATGGGTGGCATGGGCATGATGATGAGCATGGCGCATCCGATCCATCTGCACGGGCAGTCTTTCCAGATCGTCAGCCGCAGCATGGCCGCCGGCAACGAGGAGGACTACGAAAGCGTGCGCCACGGCTTTATCGAAAGCGGTTTAAAGGATACGGTGCTGGTGATGCCGGGCGAAACGGTCCGGATCATCAAGCCGTTCCAGGATTTCAAGGGCCTGTTCATGTATCACTGCCACAATCTCGAGCATGAGGATATGGGCATGATGCGCGATTTCCTGGTCGAATAATCCGGCTTTGCGGGTCGGGCCGTGTTTTTCTCGGCCTGACCCTTCCGAAGAGGAACGAGACATCGCGGCGATGGCTCGTTAGGGAGGGTTGCCCCGAAACATGAAATACACGGCTCCGAGCAGACAGAGCCCGGCCCAGAGATAATCCAGTTTCAAGGGTTCCTTCATGTAGAGCAGCGAAAAGGGCACGAAGACCGACAAGGTTACGACTTCTTGAATGATCTTTAACTGGCCGAGCGACAACTGCGTGAAGCCGATTCTGTTGGCTGGCACTTGCAGCAGGTACTCGAACAATGCAATCCCCCAGCTGAGCAGCGCGGCGATGATCCAGGGCTTGTTGCCGAGATTCTTCAGATGCGCGTACCAGGCGAAGGTCATAAAAACATTGCTGCACAAGAGCAGGCTGATGGTCGTGACAATGGGAATCGACATATACGGAAGATGGCAGGGTTTGGATAAGGCTATTTTACCAGAAGCTTAAAGCGGCGAAGGAATCGAGATAACTTGCGAGGGGTGGGACAAATTGCCGCAGCCGCAATGGGGGCGCGAGCGATTCACAGCGTCTTTTTTTTGTTACACTATAGTTTCCAATAATAATTTAAATGGAGATACCGTGGGTAAACTTCAAACTCAAATCATTTCATTTGTGACTGTGGTTGTTGTCGGTTTAACGATTGTTTCCTTGGCCAATGCAACCACGCCGGCGGAAACAAAGGCCGAAAGTGCCGCTTTTTTGGCTCAGAATGGTAAAAAACCCAATATCGTAACGACCAAAAGCGGTTTGCAGTATGAAGTATTGACGAAGGGCACCGGCACGGTCTCGCCTTCGGCAACTGATAATGTGACCGTGCATTACAAAGGTACGACGATCGATGGCAAGGAGTTCGATAGTTCTTACAGCCGTGGCGAGCCGATTACTTTTCCTTTGAATGGCGTCATTCCCGGTTGGACCGAAGGCGTACAATTGATGACTGAAGGCGCTAAATACCGTCTTTATATTCCATCCGAGCTGGCTTACGGCGAGCGCGGCGCGGGACCGATCGGTCCGAACGAGGCGCTGATTTTCGATGTCGAGCTGATCAAAATTCAATAAGTTTGTAAGATTCGTTGCGTGGGTTAGCGCTGCCTGACCCAGCACTCTCCCTCAGGTTTCCGCTAGCATAGCCGCTGGAACAAGTAGCTATGCTAACCCGGCCTATCCGGCGTAAAATACGCTATTTATCCTTACATCCCCAATCTTTTAAAAATGCCCCATTACCAGTTTTTCGCCACGACACCGAAGGCGATGGAAGCCGTTCTTTGCGAAGAATTGAAACAGCTTGGCGGGCTCAATATCAAACCGGCGTTGGCCGGCGCCGCCTTCGAAGGTGATCTGGCGGCAGCTTACCGCGCCTGCCTGTGGTCCAGAACCGCGAACCGTGTGCTGCTGCTATTGAGCACCTTCGACGTCAAAACCCAGGATGATCTTTATTATGGCGTCAAAAGGATCAACTGGTTCGAGCATATGGGGCCGGAAGATAGCTTTGCGGTGTCGTTCAGCGCGAAGAACTCGGAGGTGATCACGCATTCGCACTTCGGCGCGTTGAAGGTCAAGGATGCGATCGTCGATCAGATGCGCGCGAAGTTTCAGAAGCGCCCGAATATTGCGACCGAGCGGCCCGACATCCGCATCAATGTGCATTTGCAGGGGCTGACAGCGCAATTGAGCCTCGATCTATCCGGCGAAAGCCTGCACCGCCGTGGTTACCGCGACATCACGATTCAGGCGCCGATCAAGGAAAACCTGGCGGCCGCGATGCTGCTGAAAAGCGGCTGGCCGGACATCGCCAAAGTCGGCGGCTCGCTGATCGATCCGATGTGCGGCTCCGGCACGCTATTGACCGAGGCCGCGATGATCGCGGGCGATTTCGCGCCCGGTCTGCTCAGGGATTATTACGGTTTTCTCGGCTGGAAAAAGCATGATGCGGAGGTTTGGCGGACGATTCGCGAGGACGCCCGCCAGCGGAAACTGGCCGGCATTGACAAGATTCCGGTGATCGCGGGTTTCGACCGCGACCGCCAGTCGGTCAATGCGGCATTGACGCACATCGCGAATGCCGGCCTGCAACATAAAATTCATGTCGAACGCCGCGACATTGCCGATGCCGAGCCAGCTGCAAGCTGGCCGCCGGGTCTGGTGATCTGCAATCCGCCCTATGGCGAACGGCTCGGCGATTCGCAGGAAACCGCCGATCTTTATCAACGCTTCGGCGAGATTTTGAAAACCCGTTTTACCGGCTGGAAGGCCGCGCTGATCATCAGCGACCCGGAGCTCGGCTTCCGCCTCGGCATTCGTTCGCAAAAACCGGTGACGCTGTATAATGGCGCGCTCGAATGCAAACTGCTGCGCATGAACATCGAGCCGGAAGCGTTTTTCATTCCGAAGGCGAGGACGCCGGAGGAACGCATCAGCCGCGCGGTCGAAGGCAGCCAGCAGCCAACCGAGGAGACGGCCGGCGCCGAAATGTTTGCGAACCGTCTGCAAAAGAATCTGAAAAAACTCGCGAAATGGGCGAAGCAAAACCGGATTACCTGCTACCGCGTCTATGATGCGGATCTGCCCGAATTCGCGGTCGCGGTCGACATCTATCAGGGCGAGGAAACCTGGGTCAACGTGCAGGAATACGAGCCACCAAAGAGCGTCGATCCGTTCAAGGCCGACCGCCGGCTGGCCGGTGTGCTGGCGGAGATCCCGAAGGTGCTCCGAATCCCTAAGGAAAACGTGTTCCTGAAAATCCGCCGCAAGCAAAAAAATACCGAGCAATATGAAAAACACGGAGAAGCCGGCCGTTTTCATGTCGTCGAGGAAGGCGGCTGCAAGTTTTGGATCAATTTCGAGGATTATCTTGATACCGGGCTGTTTCTCGATCACCGACCGATCCGCCTCAGGATTCAAAAAGAAGCGAAAGGCAAGCGCTTTTTGAATCTGTTCGCCTATACCGGCAGCGCGACCGTGCATGCGGCGAAGGGCGGGGCTATTGCCTCGACCACGGTCGACATGTCGCATACCTATGTCAATTGGGCGAAGCGGAACCTGGCGCTGAATGATCTCGCCGGCGCGCATGAATTCGTTCAGTCCGACTGCCTGGAATGGCTGGCTCAGGAAGTTGCGCAACCCTATTGCCGGCAATACGATCTAATTTTTCTCGATCCGCCCACCTTTTCGAATTCAAAACGGATGGAAGACGTTTTCGACATTCAGCAAGACCATGTACAATTGATTACCCACGCCGCCAGCCTTTTGGCTCCAAACGGCGTATTATATTTTTCGACCAACTTCCGGCGCTTTAAAATGGATTATCAGGCGTTGCCCGATTTGCTCATTGAAGACATCAGCGCGGCGACCATCCCGGAAGATTTTTCCCGCAATCCGAAAATCCATTACTGTTGGAGAATGCAAAAAACATGCGCAGAGTAAAAATCGTGGTGTCCGGCCGTGTCCAGGGCGTCTATTTCAGGCTTTTTACTCAGAATAAGGCCAAGCATTTGGCAATCAACGGCACGGTGCAAAATCTTCCGGACGGCCGGGTTGAAATTTTTGCCGAAGCCGAACATCTGATGGTCGAAAAATTCATCAGATGGTGCAGGAAGGGGCCGGTGACCGCGCGCGTGGACAACATTGAAGTGACCGAGTTCGAGCCGGAATTCAATTTCACTTCGTTTGACATTATCTAGACACTATTTCCGGTAAGTCAGGCTTTCTGCGTTGGGTAAAACCCGCGATTAGCAATAGAGCCAGGGACAACCAGAGCAGGGCTGGGACCAGCCAAAACCCGCGCTGATAAAAAGTCGGCTGCGGATTTTTCCGGTAGCGGACTTCATACACGCCGCTCCAAGGACGATAGATCGGCGAACGTTCGAGAATCTCACCAGATGCCAGCGCGACGGTCGAAATGCCGGTATTGGTGACCCTCAGTACCGGAATCCTAAATTCGACGCCGCGCGCCAACGTCATGTACATATGCTGATAGGGCTCCTGCCAAGAACCATACCAGGAATCGTTCGTCGCGTTTACGATGAACTCCGCGCCGCGGCTGGCAAGTTCGCGCGAAAATCCGGGAAACAGGCTTTCGTAGCAGATTTGCGCGCCGATCTTGAAACCGTTCCATGTCAATAACTCGCTGGGGCCCTTGCCGCGCGCAAATTGGCCGGTTTCAGGCAACCATTGCCGGATTTGCGGAAATGTTTGCTCACCCGGAATATATTCGCCGAATGCAAGCAAAATCGTCTTGCTGTAATGTGCCGGTAACAGTTCGCCGTTTTTGTCCAGAATAAACAGCGAATTGGTCGGCAGCCGCTGTTGCAGATCATAACCGTAAGCGCCGGTAATCAGCGGCAGTTGCCGTTCCCGCAAAAATTCACGCAACGCGGACGGATAGTCCTGAGCCATGAACTCCGGGCCGAGAATCGCCGGAAACGCGGTTTCGGGCCATAAAGCGACATCGATCTTTTTGTCTTTATGCGACTCCAGTCCCTGGTCGGTCAGCATCATGTAGCGTCTGAAAATTTCCTCGCGAAAGCCCTTACCGAGTTCGGCGGCCAGCTTTTCCGAATTTTCGATGCTGGCCTGCACGAGCAACGCATTGATCGATGCATCGGGTTCAGGAAGGCGATTCTTCAGCCACAAGCCGCCAAAATTCAGCAGCACGAACACCGTGCTGACCGACGCCAGTAATATTTTGCCGCGAATCTGGCGGCGCTGCACCCAGGCCCAATACAGCGGCAGATTCGCGATCAGCGTCAGCGCGCTGAGTCCCTTGAAGCCGATCGCCTCGGCCAAATGAAAAATCGGCGCGCCCGCGCCATACCACGAATAACCGAAATTCCAGTCGAACAATGTCAGCGAGTAAGCCTCGCACAGCACCGTGATCATCGTCATCAGGGCGAGGGAAAGAGATTCGCTCCAGGCAAACCGGCTCCTGCCCCAAAACCAGAGCATCCCCGCAATCGGCACGAACAAATGCGCGAGCAAGGCGTACAAGATCATGCCGACGACCGCCAAAGGCCAGGGCAGATGCGCGAATTCGTGCAGCAGATAGGTGACCCAATTGAAGCCGATCATCGTAAAGACGAAAGAGGTCAAAAGGCCGCCCAGCAAGACATTTTTAAGGCGAGTCTGCTGGTTCCAGAACAGCCACAACGGCACGAAACCGAATAGCGACGCCCAGGGCGGGAACGGAATGTAGCTGGTTCCAATAAAAAAACCGGACAATACCGGCAATAGCCAGGGCTTCAAGCATTGTACTGAGGGGCTTTTCATAAAAATGGGCTAAATATCCGTAGGCAGTTTAAGCTGCGGGTATTTTACAGAATATTGATGAATACTATTCGGTGAAAAGCTCTAGGCCCTTCCAGAGAGAGAAGGAACCGGTTTTTCCGCTGATTAAAAATTTGATTGGGTGTTTGCTTGTTGCGCCACAAGATGGACATAGCGTCCCATGTCGCGGTATGTCGGCATTCGGCAATGACGGTATTCCAGCTCGAACAGTTCGGACTGATCGCTTTGTTTCAGCGTTTCCCTGGCAAGATAGTCATGAAACACGCGAATGCCGGTATGAGCGGTGATCTGAAAACCCCGGCGCTCCAGATGCTCGATCACTTCGTGCGGATATTGCGGATTGGGCGGCGTCAGCTTGTCGCCCCTGCCGAGATAGCTGTCGTTCAACAGATGCCGCCAGCGCCAGCCGCCTTTCAGTGCGTTGGTATAAACCATCGCGTTACGGTTATAAAACAGCAGCGACAACGTGCCGCCCGGTTTGACCCGGCCCGCGATGATCTGCAGCGTCGCTACCGGCTCCGCCAGCCATTCCAATACCGCGTGACATAACACCAGATCGAATTGGGGCAACCGGGGGGCTAATATTTGCGCGGCCTGATGGTGAAATTCGGCATCAAGGCCCCGATTTTGGAAGTGCTGCTCGGCACGCGTCAGCATTTTTTCGGACAGGTCGCAAAGCGTCAGCCGATGCCCCTTTTCTGCCAGCCCCACGCTGATTTGCGCGAAACCGCAGCCGGCATCCCAAACCGTCAATGGCTCCGGGCATCGATAAAATGCGTCCAGATCCTCCTTCAGCAACTTGAGCCGCCAATCGCCCTTCGCGGTCTCATAGACTTTTTTCTCGAATCTCTCGAGCAGTTTGTCGAAATTTTTATCCTGTTTTAATTGCATCGTATTCAGTAAAACCCCAGCGCTTCGCGCAGAGAGTGCGCTCCAACGCATAGGATACCAGGCTTAAATTCCTCTAATTCGGGCGACATATTTAGCATTTCCCACAAGGCCTAAAGACGCATACCTTTATACATAAGTCCGAAAACCCTTTATATCAATGTCGTTTTAAATTAGCAACAGCTTTGATTATATTGGCTTTTTTAGACTTATGTATAAAACATGCTGAAGACGAGATAGCTGATGAAACTGGGGGTAAGCGGCGTCGATATAAGCCTGTTATGCGTGCCGGATGTTATGTATTATCTGGCGGCGCACTACGACACTTGTCAAAGGTAATTATGTTTGCCGATTCTCAATCCTGGCATCGACCGCATTCAAGTTTCCATCTTTTCACCTGCATCGGTCTTTAAACATAAAAGACCGCGTTCATTTTAGTGACGACGATTTCGCGAGTTTAGAAGAAAGCGATCGAATGCGGCCAACCCCAGCGATAAAACATACGCTGATTTACTAAGAAGCGTATTTCTTCTTAATCTTCCGGCACCGCTCGCGATTTAACCTCGCCGCGTTGTATGCGGACATAATCTTCGAGTTGCCGGGTTGCCGCATTGAAGGCATCGCGAATTGCGACATAGGCGTCTTCATGTGCTTGGTTGTCATGGTGCTCGCGGCTAATCACGATTTCTTTGCCCGGCGTGGTGATGTCGATCCTGACGTGGTACAAATTGCCTTGGTGATGATGGTGATGTTCGGATTCTACAGCAACTCTGCAACTCATAATATGCTCGTTAAACCTTTCGAGTTTGGTCGCTTTTTCACGAATTCTGGCTTCAACGGCTTCGGATGGGGGAATTCCTCGGAAAATGATTTGTAATGGAATTTGCATGATAACTCGCCTCTTCAGATTAATTATTTGTATGGATTTTCAGCTTGCTGAGCCGTCGGCTCTTGCTAATTTGCGTGGTCAAACAGTGTTGCTTTGGACCAGATAAGATTGTTTAATAAGTCACAACGAAGTGCAATCAGTATAAATACCTAATAGCCACGGGACTGGCGGGGCCAAAGCTTGTGCTCTTTTCATGTTTATCAAAGGACTCATTATACAAAATCTGCTTCATTGTAGGTTCCGGTATTGGATGGAATAGGATAGCACAGGACGGATCCACGCATTTGCCGAACAACGCCTCGCTGCATACAGGCTATCCGTTTCGGTTTTTGGGCTCACAGGGGCCAAACTCAAAATTGGAGAACATTTATGATGCGAAGTTTATTGTCGGCGGCATGCTAAGAGGGTCAATGAATTGGAATGATACGACGCATGACCATCAATCAATAGGCGCTGCTGGCAGAGTTTGTCACCGGAGCAGAAAGCTCGCGAACTGATCCCATACATCGGTCCTCGCTATCCGCATGATCAGCACGCTGATAAGGGCAAGCACGGCGTATCCGGTCGCATACCACCGATCCGCTGACCGGGTTAACAGCCACTTGATGAAAAGAAACAACGCGCCGACGACCAGCATCCCAAAAGGTGGACCCAAGAACGTTTCCCACACCGTGCCGCGATAAAGCGCGCTGACGGATTCGATGCGGCTGATGGCGGCCGGCATCGCGGCTAGCGTGGCCAGTAGCAGCATCGGACGATGCACCTCCGGTCGCCGCCTGTTCCACACGCCTACGGCCACAAAACCGACGAAAACCACGATGCTGATGATCGGCACGGCCATGAACTGCTTGGGCGTCAGTCCCCAAATGACCATATCGGGCGGGGCGATACGCGTCGCCTCAATTCCCGCCCGCAGTCCCAGGACGAAGATGCAGGCGGCAAGCGCCGCGCCGATTTTCCCGAGCATCCTGTGAATGCGGTGGTTTCTACTCACAATCAAAAGAGGCTGGATCAAAAAGAGAAAAATCCAGGCAGACATGGTAAGTCCATGCAGGATAATCAAGGTCCGAATCTGCGGTGCGATTTCACGGCCTGGATAAGCCTTGCCGTGCAGAAAAAACTGTTGGAAACCGATCAGCATCAGGAGCAGTAAAATAAGTGCGGCTCCGGTATAAAACAGGCGTGCGCGATTGAGCGTTGTATGCGCCTGAGTTTGAGACTCAACAATGGTTAATGTAGTTTTTAGGCTCATAGGTCAATTTTGTTGCCTCTGGGAGGGCGCCTCACTGTCACGATTCGCAGCCCTTCCATCTTCTCGGGGACTACCCAATCTTACGATCTTTAGAGCCATTCCTTTTCCTTGCCTTCGAAGCCTATTTAGCCTGGTATCTGACGCAAAGCAAAAGGACGAGGCCCCGCAAACTGAAAAATACAACCGCATTATAAACGCGCTCCGGATGAGCGCGATCAAGTTTGCGGAGTAAAAAATGAAATTTACTTATAAAATCAATAATCTACATGGCGATGAAATCCACAATTCTGACCGCGCAGTATATCGAAGTTAAGGGGATGATAATCGATAAAGGGTATAACAGGGTTTTACAGTTAAGCGTGAATAATCCCTCTAGAACCGAAAAGTGCATATACATACGCTTATGCAAGCTTGGCGTTGTCAATAAAATCGCAATTTACGCCATATTCCCTAGCTAAATAGCTGAACCTTTTAGTCGCCGATTCCTTCAAATCAGAATCGTTTTTGGAGTAAAACCATGCCATCTAAAAATAATACGGTTTTTGCCGCCGTCCCTTTTATGATCTTCGGCATTATTCTGATAGCCGCATTTTTTTTAAAGTACTTTCAACCCACGCTGCCACAGGTGCTCCAAAATTGGGCAGAGCACTTGTCAATTGCATTGATCGTTGCCGTAGTCATTGGCTTGACTTACGAATATACCTCGCATCTTTTTCGCGAAGAGATTCTGAAAAATCTTCTCCATGAGAGCCAAGAGCAGGTATATCAGGCTCTGAGAGCCTACAGCGTGCTCACACCGGATGAAGTTTTTCGTTTGTTGAAGGAAATTGTCAGTCAAATCAATCAGACGCCTACGCTATTTTATCCCGCGCGGCCGGAAAGCAACGAATATACGTTTACCGAAAGCATGGAATTTTTTGACACGCTTGTCAAACTGCGGCCTAAAGAAATCGTTAAAATACTCAGTACCTGGATAGAACCCAAAAGCCACAAGAATCTCAAGTACCTAGCCAGTGATTTCATCGGGAAATATCAGATCAGTGAAATCGCCGAGGAACTTCGCCGTCAGGCAGAACCGATTTTACAGTTAGGCAAACTTACCGAGGAAGATCGAGGATGGGTATTGAATTATATCTGGGCCTATTCCCGTTGTGAGAAACCTATGTACAAATTTCTTGGGGATGTTATGCGCACCACTTCAGATCATGAAATCGAAAAATGGATTCTTTTCCTCCCTGTACAAATGCCGTCACTTGAGTATGCCAATATGATCAACGATTATCTGGAACGGGATGCGCCCATTGCTGATGATAATTTGTTGCTTGTGATTCAGTCTGTGGCGTCTTTGCATCGCGCACGAGCGTTTGATGGCGTGACGCTGCTGAAGAAGTTTCCGAATCGCTTTGGGCCCCAACACCAGGAAGACGTAGACCGTATCTGGAGGAATTACGCGCTGGTGCCTGAGGAGTTGAAAGGAATTTTTTTGCAAACGTGATTCCACTAGTTTAATCGTGTACTGAATGCTCAGGCCACCGAAGATGAAATCATTGACCACCTCATGGACGGACGCACGATCTGCGTCCCACTAATTTGGTCGTGGCGTTTAGCGGAAGCAACTGAAAAGCAGTGGCAAAATTTTGAAATCCTCGGCGACGGCCAGGGCATTCATTGGCCTGATATAGACGAAGAGATTAGCGTGGAGGGCATGCTGTTCGGCTTGCCGGCGCGACGTCCTGACAAATCGGCAAAACAAGCCGCTTAGCATTTGTAGCATCTCGGACTATCTGACGGGGGCAGTTTGCTTTTGGCAATAGCGCAGTCATAATCATTCTGCAACCCTGTACAGTACTTTGTGCCTAACTGATAAACTTTTGTAAAAACCAAGTCAGAATGTTCAGCATTAATCAAAATATCCGTGGTATGCTGCCATGATGAAAAAACGAATGATTGCTGATACTTTGCCTGACAACGAAAAACCGACTACAAGTTGGCTGGATTTAGAGGTGCTTGTAGACGTAGAAATAACCTCTGAAGATAGCGACTTTCCGATAGAAGCGGCTTTGTTAGCCAACAGCGAGCATGGCTGGCGGGCCGGTAAACCCGGAGCGCAAACGATTCGGCTGCTTTTAAAGCAACCGCAAAACATCCAGCGGATTCAGCTCTGTTTTTTGGAATCGGCAGTCATGCGGACGCAAGAGTATGTCCTGCGCTGGTCTAAAGATTACGGCCAGACCTATCATGAAATCGTGCGCCAGCAATGGAATTTTAGTCCCGATGGAAGCTCAGTAGAGACGGAAGAGTACACTTTGGCGCTTTCCGGTGTCACGGTGCTCGAATTGATGATTACACCTGATATAAGCAGCAAAAGTGCATTTGCTTCTCTTGAAAAATTACGAATTGCTTGAAGGCAATCGTTATACATAAATGCCGCCATACCTGCCGGGAAGCGGGTACTAGCGCCAAGGATGGCAAGCTCGATACGTCCCTGAGCCCTGGATTCCGGCAATCCCTGCAGGAAGACGGACTTGTGTATAAGGGCAGTCCAATGAAATCTGAAACTTTTTAGGGCAAATATAATCACATAGGATTATATATAATAAGGCTACAGTTATGAGCCGCCATCTAAGCCTTCTTAAGGCAATATTTCAGGACCCAATCAATGCAAATATTCACTGGCGAGAAGTTGAATCTTTGCTTCATCACTTGGGCGCCAAAATAGAGCCTACGCATGGTGCCCGTTTTCGTGTAGTACTCAATCAGGTTGAGTTTATTTTGCATCATCCCCACCAGGGTAGTGAATGCACGAAGCAAGACATCAAACAATTGCGGGAACACCTTGCCCATGCAGGCATCGCCCCCGCATTTTACGAAGCTGAAAAAAACCTATAACCGTCAATTTTCACTTGCGGCGGCGCGGCTTTAGGTGTAATTTCCGCCCTAACAAGGCGGCAAAGGGACGTGTCCCCTTACCTTTATGTTACCAGCCATAAGTCGAGCTGAATCATCATGAGGAGGCAAACATGACACAAAATCAAAAACTCAAATACCTCAGTATGGCGCTTAGGGTTATCGGTGCCATTTTTATCGTGGGTTTTTATCCCTTGGTGAATTGGATCTGGCCATCGGGCTGGGGGTGGGAGCCTCGCCAGCCGGAATATGAGCAGATGATTATGGGGATATATGCAACTTTGGGTGTATTTTTGATCCTTGCCGCAAAAAATCCAATGGAGCATCTGAGTCTGATCTGGTTCACCATTTGGTCAAGTGTCGTGCATGGCGGAATCATGCTGGTTCACGCTCTTATGGACGAAAACGAACGCGCAAATCTTATCGGTGATATACCGGCGATATTTCTGATCGCCATTGCGCTGTGGGTTTTGGTACCCAAGAAACAAGAAGCATAGCCGACGGCTACTAAAATAGGGTCCCGCGCGAATTGCCTACAGCGCTAAGGAACTGTAGGCAACAAACGAGCCATGCATTATCGTTTTTTAAAAAAGCCGAAGGGTCGGTTTATTGTTCATTGGATCGATGGCCTGCTTAACGGCATATGAGCAATTCCAATGTTACATCCGCTCGTTTTAAGTTTCATTTCTTTTCTGGATTAGAGACTTTTTAAAATTTACAAAGCCGCTATGGGACTGCCCCCTCGGTGGCTGTTGCTTCTGTTTATTTTGCAAAGTCAATAAATCCGCTTTCAAAACCTCAACAAACGGGTTACCTGCCCCAAGTATCTTCTCTAGTCTCGGAATGTCATCCTGCAGCAAGTCTATTTCTGAAATCATGGATCTTCTCCTAATAGTATTTATTTTTTTAAACCCGTTAATACGACAATGACCGTCGCAGTTAAATTCAACTTTTTGTATGAAAATTTAAAGTTGGTCCTGGGGTAATCCAACTCAATCAGGAGCATCTTTGCCGATGTTAAATCCGTCAGCACCAACTTAAAAAGAGCAGTTGATAGAGAGGAAGTTTTGTAAGTAACTGTCCTTACGAGCTCCGGTATTGAGGTTCTTGGTCGATGCTTTCATGGAGGCGACAGCACGACAAGTAAAAGATGTGTGCGTGCAAGGAAAAAATTGTTGTCCCAGGCCATCTTTTTATATATGATTATCCGCATATCTATTATTCATTGGTTATGACCCCGGTACAGTTTTTTAAATGCTTGTCGGATGAAACGCGTTTGCGTTGCGTGACAATCTTGCAGAAGGAAGGCAAGCTTTGTGTCTGCGAATTGACCGCGGCTTTGGCATTGTCGCAACCTAAAATATCCCGTCATCTGGCGCATTTGCGTCAAAACGGTTTGCTGCTGGATAGCCGGGAAGGGCAGTGGGTGTATTATCAGATCAATCCGAAGCTGCCTGCCTGGGCGCTTCCGTTGCTGGAGAATGCGCTTGAGGCTGTGTCCGAGAGTGAATTGATTCAAAAGGATCTGGAGCGATTAAACAAGATGGACTGTCGGCCGGAATTTTCGGCGTGTTGTTAATGTTTTAACTTAGCGACCAAAACGGCCCTGGAGGACGGGATAAATTAAATTCCGCATTGATACAGGTTTTAAAAGCCTGGAGGGTCTACGGCGGAGTTCGATTCTCGTTTAAATATATTTGCTTATTCGTATATCACTTTATAGGTATAAAAATGAAAAGATTCCATATTCATCTGGCTGTTGACGATTTGGCTCAAAACATCGGCTTTTACAGTACGTTGTTCGGTTGCGAGCCGACGGTTCGTCATCACGATTATGCAAAATGGATGCTGGATGACCCCCGCGTGAATTTTGCGATTTCGAACCGCAGCGCCAAGCTTGGGCTCGATCATCTCGGCATTCAGGCGGAGGACGGCGACGAACTGCAGGAAATCAAACAGCGTCTCGATGCCATGCAAGGACCTATCGAAACCCAGGAGCAGGCGGCCTGCTGCTATATGCGTTCGGACAAATACTGGCTTACCGACCCGCAAGGCATTGCCTGGGAGTCCTTTCATTCGCTGTCCGAAATTCCGACCTTCAACGATCAAAAAGCGCCGTCCGATGGCGAGAATCCGTTTGCCTGCCGTCCGGCCGAGAACGAGGCGTCTTCCTGTTGCGGCGGCTGATCGGGATCACTCAAGAAAAAACGCAAACCTTCCATCAAAACCGGATTACACCATGTTTAACGTACTTGTCATTTGCACCGGCAATTCCTGCCGCAGCATCATCAGCGAAGCCTTGTTCAATAATTTGGGAAAGGGGCGCATCACTGCCTTTTCAGCCGGCAGTCAGCCCTTGGGGCGTCTGAACGCGGGCGCGGTCGCGTTGTTACAGCGGCACGGCATTTCCACCGAAGGCATGAGCAGCAAGTCCTGGGAGGCATTTGAAAATCAGCCGATCGATGTCGCGATTACCGTCTGCGATAATGCCGCCGGCGAAACCTGCCCGGCCTATTTGCGGCCGATTCCGAGGGCGCATTGGGGCTTGTCCGATCCGGGTCACGTCAAGGGCACGGACGATGAGGTCAAGGCGGCGTTTGAAACCACTTATAAGGCCATCGAGCGGCGCATCAACCGAATGCTGGCATTGCCGCTGGAAGAGATGAACGGCGAGGCGTTGGTGGCGGAATTGAATGCGATCGGCAAAATCGATGACTGACAAAATTTAGGGGGCATCAGCATGTCAAAATCGGACTTATTAGCAAATACCGCAAGTCCTCAAAATCTTCGAAAAGACTCGAGTCAGCCCAAGCGCCTGGGGTTCATCGACAGGTTCCTGACCTTGTGGATTTTCGCCGCGATGATCGCGGGCGTCGCGATCGGTTATTTTTTACCCGGTTTCACCGCATGGTTGAACCGTTTCCAGGTCGGGACCACGTCAATTCCGATCGCGATCGGCCTGATCCTAATGATGTATCCGCCGCTGGCGAAGGTGCGCTACGAGGAATTGCCCCAGGTTTTCAAAAACACCCAGGTGCTGGTGCTTTCGTTGGTCCAGAACTGGATCATCGGTCCGGTGCTGATGTTTGCCTTGGCGATCGTGTTTCTGCGCGACTATCCGGAATACATGGTTGGCCTGATCATCATCGGTCTGGCGCGCTGCATTGCGATGGTGCTGGTCTGGAACGAGCTGGCCGAAGGAGACACCGAATACTGCGCCGGCCTGGTCGCTTTCAATTCGATCTTCCAGATGCTGTTTTTTTCGGTTTATGCGTATGTTTTCGTGACGATCCTTCCGGACTGGCTCGGCGTTGCCTCCGGTCTGGCGGTGCCGATCACGATGAGGCAGGTCGCCGAAAGCGTGCTGATCTATCTGGGCATTCCGTTTTTCGGTGGCATGCTGACCCGGTTTTTTCTGGCGCGGCGCAAAGGCCGGGAGTGGTATGAAGAAAAGTTCATCCCCAAGATCAGCCCGATCACATTAGTTGCGCTGCTGTTCACGATCCTGGTCATGTTCTCGCTAAAAGGCGAATACATCGTGCAGTTGCCGATGGATGTCCTGCGTATCGCTGTGCCGCTGGTGATCTATTTTCTGATCATGTTTCTGGTCACTTTTTACATGTCGGCCAGGACCGGCGTCGGCTATCGCATCAGCGCGACACTCTCATTCACCGCCGCCAGCAACAACTTTGAATTGGCGATCGCGGTCGCGGTGGCGGTTTTCGGCCTCCAGTCCGGAGAGGCGTTTGCAGCGGTCATCGGACCCTTGGTCGAAGTGCCGGTGTTGATCGGATTGGTCAAGGTGGCGCTTTATTTCAGGCGGAAATTCTTCGCGGCCGGGTAAGCTCCGCGGGGACTTTCCTTAACATACAAGGGCGGGAGCGGGGTGATAGGAGTATTTCGTCCCAGCCCTTTCAATCCAGCCATTTGATGACGTGATCTTCGAGCCGCCTGACCTGTTTTTCACTGATCGCATAACTGGCTATCGAAACGCCCGCCCGCTGCGCACCGTCGCGGCGTCCCGAGACCAATGGATGCCAGGAAGGCAGGTCTTCCCCCTCGGACAGTAGCCGGTAGGCGCAGGTCGAAGGCAGCCAGTGGAAGGCGTCGGCAGCGAGCTGCCGAACGTCCAGGCAGCGCGGCACCAGGCGAGTACGATCCGCATAGCGCGTGCAGCGGCAGGTTTTCAGATCGATCAGGTTGCAGGCCGCGCTGGTGAAATGTATCTCCCCGGTCTTCTCGTCCTCGAGCTTGTTCAGACAGCATTTGCCGCAGTTGTCGCATAACGACTCCCACTCTTCGTCGGTCATTTCGTCCAGCTTTTTGCTTTGCCAGAAGTTCATCGCATCGGCCTGCATCATGGCCCGGTCTTATTTCAAAAACGAGCAGATATAATCGGTCGGCGCCTTGATCTTGACCGTGAATTGCGCATTGCCCGGCACATTGAACGATTCGCCGCCTTTGATCGTTTGCCAGTGCGGCGCGCCCGGCAGCCATACGTCGAGATCGCCGTCGAGGATTTCCATCAGTTCCGGGTCGGCCGTATTGAACGTGTATTCGCCCGGCAGCATGAAGCCGAGTGTTTTGCTCGAGCCGTCCGCGAAACGGACCGTGCGGCTGGAAACGTTGCCGCCGAAATAGACATTGGCTTTTTTGACGACGGTGACATTGCTGAATTCGGACATGGATACCTTGCCAAGAGTTAAGTTTTAGGGGGCGACATGATAGCAGATTGTGGGTGCTTTGGTTCAGTTTGATAGCATCGATCGTGCCAGTCCTTATGCAAATTAGCAAAAAAATCAAAACCTAGTTATTTACTGTGGAATTAAATAAGACTAAAATAGTCCTAATTAATGAGGGTGGATATGTTACGGGTAAGTAAATTGACCGATTATGCCACGGTGATTTTGAGTTTCATGGCGAAAGACGCTAACGATGTGCATGCGGCGATCGAAATCGCGTCCGCGACCGGAATTGCCTTGCCCACGGTCAGTAAAATTCTTAAACTGCTGGTTCATGAGAATGTGCTGATTTCGACGCGCGGCGCGAAAGGCGGTTATGCGCTGGCCAGTCCGCCGGACAAGATTACCGTCGCCAGAGTCATCAGCGCACTGGAAGGTCCAATCGCGCTGACCGAGTGCAGCATTTCGCACGAGGGCTGTGAGCAGGCTTCGGGCTGCGGCATCCGCGGCAATTGGGGCTTGATCAATCAGGCGATACACAATGCGCTGGAGTCGGTGACTCTGGCGGACATGATCCAGCCGGCGATGGCGCCGGCAGAAATTTTGATTCCGGTGGCGAGCTTATACGCCAAGGAAAAATTTGCTTAGTTTCGCGGAAAATGGCTTAGGCATTTTCCTTATTCAATGTAGAGAGTTTTTATGTCAGCAAGCGCTCAAGAAATCCAGAACCTGATCAGCCAGGAATACAAGCAGGGCTTCGTGACTGTCCTGGAAACCGAAACCTTCGCGCCGGGTCTCGACGAGGACGTGATTCACCGGTTGTCCAAGGTCAAGAACGAACCCGAATTCATGCTGGAATACCGCCTGAAGGCTTATCGCCATTGGCGGACGATGAAAACGCCGGAGTGGGCCTTCGTCAAATTCCCGCCGATCGATTACCAGGCGATCAGCTATTATTCGGCGCCGAAACGCAAGGAAGATGGCCCGAAAAGCCTGGACGACATCGACCCTGACGTGTTGGAAGCGTACAAAAAACTCGGCATTCCGCTCGACGAGCAGGAGCGTCTGGCCGGCATCGCGGTCGATGCGGTATTCGACAGCGTCTCGGTCGCGACGACATTTAAAGGCAAATTGAAAGATGCCGGCGTAATTTTTTGCCCGATTTCCGAAGCGTTGCGTGAACATCCCGAATTGATCAAGCAATATCTCGGCTCGGTCGTGCCTCCTGGCGACAATTTTTTCGCGGCGCTGAATTCGGCGGTATTTACCGACGGTTCGTTCGTCTACATCCCGAAAGGCGTGCGCTGCCCGATGGAGTTGTCGACTTATTTTCGCATCAATGCTGCGAATACCGGGCAGTTCGAACGAACCTTGATCATCGCGGACGAGGGCAGCCATGTGTCTTACCTCGAAGGCTGCACCGCGCCGATGCGCGATGAAAACCAGCTGCATGCGGCGGTGGTCGAGTTGATCGCGCTGAAAGACGCGACGATCAAATATTCGACCGTGCAGAACTGGTATCCGGGCGACAAGGAAGGCAAGGGCGGCATTTACAACTTCGTGACGAAGCGGGCCGAGTGCCGCGGCGACAACTCGAAGGTATCCTGGACGCAGGTCGAAACCGGTTCGGCGATCACTTGGAAATACCCGAGTTGCGTACTGACCGGCGACAACTCGATCGGCGAGTTTTACTCGGTCGCGTTGACCAACAATTATCAGCAGGCCGACACCGGTACCAAAATGATTCACATCGGCAAGAACACGCGCAGCACGATCGTGTCGAAGGGCATCTCGGCCGGCAAGGCGCAGAATACCTATCGCGGTCTGGTCAAGGTGTTGAAAAGCGCCGAGAATGCGCGCAATTACACGCAATGCGATTCGCTCCTGGTCGGCGACCGCTGCGGCGCGCATACGTTTCCTTACATCGAGGTCAAACAGCCGTCGGCGCAGGTCGAGCATGAAGCGACGACCTCGAAGATCAGCGAAGACCAGTTGTTCTTCTGTCAGCAACGCGGACTTTCCGCCGAGGATGCGGTGTCTATGATCGTAAATGGCTTCTGCAAGGAAGTGTTCAAGGAATTGCCGATGGAATTTGCGGTCGAGGCACAGGCGTTGTTGGGCTTGAGTCTGGAAGGTTCTGTCGGTTAACTCGATCAGAGTCAAGACAACCCGTGACAAGACCATCGATTTAAAGGATCGACAATTCGACACCATGAGTATGAAAGATACGAATTCCTCCTTACTCGCCAATCAGGAAGAAGCCTTCGGGTTCTTGCGCGGTGCGTTGACGTGGCGCGGGTCGGTCACCTCCAGAGTCGCCCCCGGTTTGTTGCTGTCCTGTTTGTATCCCTTGGCTTTGGTCCTGATCGACCAGTATTGGGCGCCTCTGCCGCATCTGAACGTCACGCCGTTCGAATATACCGGCGTCGTGTTGGGGTTATTGTTGGTTTTTCGGGTCAATGCCGGCCACGACCGCTGGTGGGAGGGGCGCAGATTATGGGGCGGCATCGTCAATGCCAGCCGAAACATCATGTTGGCAGCTCTGAATTATGGGCCGGAAAATCCGGCATGGCGGCGCGAAACCGTCAAATGGACGATTGCTTATGCCTTCGCCTGCAAGGAATCGTTGCGGCAGAGTAAAAATTTCGCAGACCTCGAAACATTGTTGAGTGCTCAGGAAATTCAAGAACTACAGTCCGCGCAACACATGCCGATCTTTGTGGCCGCAAAGATGGCGAAGCTGTTCGACCAGGCTTATCGCCGCCAGGATCTCAATGAAACGGTTTTCAAGGAATTGGAGCGCCAACGGACTTACCTGATCGACCATATCGGCGGCTGCGAAAGAATCTTGAAAACGCCGATGCCGTTGGTGCTTGCGATCAAGGCGCGCCGTTTCATCCTGCTCTTTTTATTGTTGCTGCCTTTTTCGCTGATTGAGAAAACCGGTTTCAACAGTATTCTGGTTTTTCTATTGGTGGCCTACCCCTTGGTGGCGCTCGATAGGATCGGATTCGAATTGCAGAATCCATTCGGGAACAAGCGGCTGAGCCATTTGCCGTTGTCCGGCATATGCGCCACAGTCTTGACCAATGGTTTGGCCTTGCAGGAGTCGGAGCAAGGTAGGCAGGGTTGATAACCCCAGCAATTATTAGAAAACGCTGGGTTTCGTGCCTCAACCCAGCCTACGATCTGCTGGGGTTGAGTTTGGAAGGGGGCAGGTTGATTCGATTGAGGTTAAATAATGGAATTGAAAAGGCAATACATTGTTAATGAAGATAATCAAAAAGTCGCAGTACAGCTTGATATTGCTACTTTCGAGAAAATTGAAAATGTTTTGGAAAATTACGCTTTAGTTCAGTTGATGAACGAAGATGAAAGCGAGGCAATGACCGTCGAAGATGCAAAAAAATACTATGCCTCTTTGGATAAGGCTTGATGGAAGTCAGGTACAGCAAAAAGTTCTTAAAGCAATTGGCAAGCGTCCCAAGCGAAACCCGTGTAAAAATTGAAGTGTTTGTATTCAATGAGTTGATTTCCGTTTCTTCAATTTCCAGTTTGGGAAAAGTTGAAAAAATGCAAGGTTATCACGGTTTTTATAAAGTCAGATTCGGCAATTACCGAGTAGGCCTTGCGATTGAAAATGAAGTGGTTACTGTGAAAACAGTTATGCACAGAAGAGAAATTTATAAATTTTTCCCATAGATTTATTGCTGATGATCAATTCGAATAGTACAAATAAGACAGAATCGAATGAAATCGACACAAAATGGATTTTATTAATCCTTATTAGCGCCGTTTTAATAATTATTGTTTTTTATTTTGTTAATTTCAATTCTCATCTGCTGAATGGCGAAGAATGGTGGAAAGTTTTTCAAAACTTGTCTAACAATACTGGGGCTTGGGGAACATTTGGTGATTATGTTGGCGGAATACTGAATCCTGTTATTGCTGCATTCGCGTTTTATTTGATTGCCAAAACTTATGAATTGCAAAAAAGAGAGTTAAAGACCACAACAAGTTTATTAAAAGTATCTACTGATGCGCAAAAGGATCAAATAAAATTAGCTGCATTGACTGCCCTGCTTAACTCGAATTTCACAAGAATTAGCTTGCTTGAAGCAGAGAAGCTACGGTTACTTGAAAGCAAGTCGCGGAATCCTAGGGTAATAAATATCGATAATTTTCGAGAAACAGCGATAAGTGTGTTGGACGAGGATTATGGAAAATATACAAAGGGTAGAGAAGATTATATAAGAGATGAAATTAATGACCTTTCTAGTAAAAGCAATGAGCTAATTGCGCAAATAGAAGCTTTTTCGAAAAAATAAAATTCCTGCTTGCGCTCAAGAATTTTAGAAAATCGTGGACAACAAACACACTGCAATAATAAAACAAGACGACGAAGTGGCTTGGTTGGATCGAAGAAACTCTTGGTGTAAATTGTCAGGAAGCAAGCCATGATGAGTTAATAGCAAGCCTTAAAATCAATTTGCAGGAAACAATCGCCGAAGGCATAACTCATAAAAATTTGTAAATATTTGGGTATCAAACCCATCAAAAAACACAGGTAAACACGACATGCTCAGCATAGAAAATCTCCACGTCAGCGTGGGCGACAAGCCGATTCTGAAAGGCATCAATCTGGAAATCAAGGCCGGCGAGATCCACGCGATCATGGGGCCGAACGGTTCCGGCAAAAGCACGTTGTCGCACGTGCTGTCGGGCAAGGCCGGCTATACCGTGACCGAAGGTTCGGTGACCTATCAAGGCATGGATCTGATCGAGATGGCGCCGGAAATCCGTGCGCGCGAGGGCGTGTTTCTGGCGTTTCAATATCCGGTCGAAATTCCTGGCGTCAGCAACATTTATCTGCTGAAGGCCGCGCTGAATGCGATTCGGAAGCACCACGGCCAGCCGGAAGTCGATGCGATGGACTTTCTGACGCTGGTCAAGAACAAGGTCAAGCTGCTGGAAATGGACGAGAAGTTTTTGTACCGCGCGGTCAACGAAGGCTTTTCCGGCGGCGAGAAGAAGCGCAACGAGATTTTGCAGATGGCGATCTTGGAACCGAAATTGTGCATTCTCGATGAGACCGATTCGGGCCTCGACATCGACGCGCTGAAGATCGTCGCTGATGGCGTGAACTCCTTGCGCTCGCCGGAGCGTGCGTTCGTGATGGTGACCCATTATCAGCGCCTGCTCGACTACATCAAGCCGGACGTGGTGCATGTATTGGCGCACGGCCGGATCGTGAAGTCCGGCGGCCCCGAACTGGCGCTGGAACTGGAAGAAAAAGGCTACGGCTGGCTCGAGGCGGCATGATGAGTGCAGTGACTCAAAGCCGTTATGCGGCGGAATATGATGCGATCGCGCCGCAATTGCCGGGCCGGGATTTGCCATGGCTGATTAAGCAGCGCCGCGAGGCGCTCGCACAGTTTTCGGCCGGCGGCTTTCCGTCGCCGCGCGAGGAGGAATGGCGTTACACGAACGTCTCCGCGATCGAGAAGAAACTGTTTAAGCCTGCCTTGGCGCCGGCTTCCGGCCCAATCGACAAGGCATGGCTCGATGCTTATCGTCTGCGCGATGCCTGGTCTGTGGTGCTGCTGAACGGCCGCTTTTCGGCCGAGCTTTCACAGTTGGACGGTCTGCCCGAGGCGGTTTCGGTGCTCGGCCTCGCGGAGGCGCTGGTCAAGCAGCCCGAGTTGATCGAAAATTATCTGGGCAAGGCGGTTAAGGACAGCGAGCACGGTTTTGTCGCGTTCAATACGGCCTGGTTTTCTGATGGTGTGTTCGTGCACGTTCCGGCCAAACACCTGCTCGCGAAGCCGTTGCAATTGTTGCATGTCGTGACCGAGGCCGATGCGTTGGCGACCACGCGCAATCTGATCATCAGCGAAACGATGGCGCAGGCCGAGATTGTCGAGACGTTCATCGGCGCGGACTCTGCCTATCTGTCGGCGGCGGTGACCGAAGTGTTTGTCGGCGCGAATGCCGATCTGGCGCTGTATAAATTGCAGGTCGAGTCGGAAAAAGCCTATCACTTCGGCGGCACCTATGTGGCCGAGGCGCGCGATGCGCGTTTTTCGCATCACAACTTTGCGTTCGGAGGGCTGCTGGCACGCAGCGACATTCATGCCGATCTGGACCACGCCTCGGAATGTATCCTGAACGGACTGTATGTCGGCAGCAAGCGTCAGCATATCGACAACCATACGCGTATCGTTCACCAGAAGCCTTACGCGACCAGCCGCGAATTGTACAAAGGCGTGCTGGACGACAGGGCGCGCGGCGTGTTCCAGGGGCGGGTGATCGTGGCGGAAGATGCGCAAAAAACCGATTCGGAAATGAACAACCGCAATCTGTTGTTATCGACCGATGCGGAGGCGGACACCAAGCCGCAACTGGAGATTTATGCCGATGACGTGAAGTGCGGGCATGGCGTGACGGTCGGCCAACTGGACGAAAAGTCGGTTTTCTATCTGCAATCCCGCTGTGTCGATGAAGAAACCGCGCGCAACATGCTGACCTTTGCGTTTGCGAACGAGATGGTCGATAAGATCAAGATCAGGGAATTGCATGATCTGGTGTTGGGCGAGTTGTTGCAGCGGTTTCCGCAACAGGGCGTGGAAAAAGCGTGGTTGTAATTTTTCGGTTGGGTTGCCTGCTAAGCGGCAACCCGACGATGGGGCCTACAGAATGTCCGAAAGTTTGATCGTGATGTCGGGCAGCTGCGAAAGGCTAATCGTATCGCCGGCGCGCAGCGTGGTCTTCTGTTCATATGACTCGCCGTGCGGATGGCGATAGACTTCGAGGCAGTTGTCGTTCAGATTCAGCAGCCAGTATTCCGGAATGTCATGCAACGCGTATAAACGCTGTTTTTGATTTTGATCGAAGGCCAGCGAACTGTCGGCGACTTCGATCAGCAGTAATACATCGCCGGCATTCGGATGCCGGGAAGAGTAAAAATCCGGATTCGGCTTCAACAGCATGAAATCCGGCTTCGGTTCGGACAGGTCGCCAAGTTGGAGGGGATCTTGGACGCTAACGATGGCTTTCCCGGCAACAAGAAGCGTCAGGAAATTATTGATGCGTTTCAAGTGACCCGCATGATTAAAGCCAATCGGCGCCATTTCGAGAATTTCTCCATCGATCAGTTCGAGGCGGCTGTCAGGCGGAAAAATGTTCGCTTCGCCGAGCCTGCGCCATTCATCGAGATTGGTCAGATGTTTGGTTGGATTCACTGTGGACATGGGTACCATTGAACCGGATTTACAGCAAAGGTTAAATATAATATGTCAATCATGATAAAGCAACACGCCGATAGTAGGCCAAACACGACGATGACAACTTTCCCCATAGAAAAAATCAGAGCCGATTTTCCGATCCTGTCCGAAAAAATCCGCGGTAAAGACCTGGTCTATCTGGACAATGCCGCCAGCTGCCAGAAGCCGAATGCGGTGATCGATGCGATCAGCGACTTGTACCGGCACGATTATGCGAACATCCACCGCGGCGTCCATACTTTGAGCGTGCGTGCGACCGACAAGTTCGAGAGCGCAAGAACCAAGGTCAAGGACTTCATCAACGCGACCAGCGAGAAGGAAATCATTTTCGTCCGGGGCGCGACCGAGGCGATCAACCTGGTTGCGCAAAGTTATGGTCGGGCCAATATCAAGGCCGGCGACGAAATCCTGATCACCGCAATGGAGCATCATTCGAATATCGTGCCCTGGCAGCTCTTGTACGAGCAAAGCGGCGCGGTATTGAAAGTTGCGCCGATCAACCTGAAAGGAGAATTGATCTATGACGAATTTGCAGCGTTATTGAGCGACAGGACCCGGCTGGTGGCGGTCGCGCACATGTCCAATGCTCTGGGTACCATCAATCCGGTCGAGCGGATCATCGCCGCCGCCCATGCCCGGAACATTCCTGTGCTGCTTGACGGCGCCCAGGCGATTCCGCACATGAAAGTCGACGTGCGCGCGCTCGACTGCGATTTTTACGCATTTTCCGGCCACAAACTGTACGGGCCATCCGGCGTCGGCGTGCTGTACGGAAAACAGGCGCTTTTGGAGGCGATGCCGCCGTATCAGGGCGGTGGCGACATGATCCGCAGGGTGACTTTCGAAAAATCGGAATATAATAGCCTGCCCTACAAGTTCGAAGCCGGCACGCCGAGCATCGCGGACGTGGTCGGACTCGGCGCGGCAATCGATTATTTGAACGCGATTGGCATGGATGCTATTGCGGCCTATGAGGGCGAATTGCTCGATTATGCAACCGAGCAGGCCGGGAAAATCAAGGGGCTCCGGATCATCGGCGAGGCGGAACGGAAAGGCGCGATCTTGTCGTTCGTGCTCGATCATATTCATCCGCACGACATCGGCACGATGCTCGACAGTTTGGGGATCGCGATCCGGGCCGGGCACCACTGTGCGATGCCGGTGATGGATTTTTACGGGGTGCCGGCGACCGCGCGCGCCTCGTTCGCAATGTATAACACCCGCGCAGAAATCGATGTGTTGATGCGGGGTATTGAATCGTTAATTAAGGTATTTGGCTGATGTTTGATGAGTTACGCGATCTCTACCAGGAGGTCATTTTTGATCACAACCGCAACCCGCGCAATTTCCGGGTCATCGAGGGCGCGGACCGTCAGGTCGACGGCTTCAATCCGCTGTGCGGCGACCGTCTGACCCTGTATTTGAAAATGGACGGTAATGTGATCAAGGACGCCAGTTTCCAGGGTTCGGGCTGCGCGATCTCGACCGCGTCGGTGTCGCTGATGACCGAGATCATCAAGGGCATGACCGCACAGGAAGCCGAGGATCTGTTCAAAAAATTCCACGAAATGACCACCGGTAAGGAGGAGTACCTGCAACTCGAGGCGCTCGGCAAGCTGGCTGTTTTGGCCGGCGTCAGGGAATATCCGGCGCGGGTGAAGTGCGCAACCCTGGCCTGGCATACGCTCGATGCGGCGTTGAAGGATCAGCATACGCCAGTTTCGACGGAGTGACGATCTTTTCATCTATCTTCCGCATTGATGATTTTGGTACGATGCGCGAATGATTGAGGCCGATTTTCCTTATTTCGGAAAACTCGCCGTGCTTTATGAGGGGCAGGGCGATAGAGTGCTTTTTCAGCAGTTGGCCGAACGATTGGGAGTGCCTATCAGAAACGCCAGTGCTGTGGATTTCAGCCCGCGCGAAGCATTTTTTTTGAGCTGGCGCGACGGCTGCCTCAAGCTTCTGGACAGTGAATTACTGAAAGCCGGCGGTCTGGCCGTCGAAATAGAGCCGCGCGCCGGCGAGCAACGCTCCTGGCCCGCGCCGAAGCAGGGGCCGTTGGCGCAGGCATTGGGACGCAGGACAAAAACAGTGATCGATGCGACGACCGGTTGGGGCCAGGATGCGTTGCATATTTTTCGCATGGGATACGAGCTGACATGTCTGGAGCGGTCGCCGGTGATGGCCGAACTGCTCGCGGACGGCTTTAAGCGACTGACCGAACTGGACTGGATGCAAAGTTTGGCGTTAGTGCCGCCAAGGTTGATTCAGGGCAATGCGATAGAGATCTTGGCGAATCTCGAAAACCAGCCGGATTGTGTCTATATCGATCCGATGTTTCCGCCCAAGCGCAAAAAATCGGCGCTTGCGAAAAAATCGATGATGGTGCTGCGCGATCTCCTGGGCGATGACGCGGACAAGCAGCAATTATTTGCTGTGGCGCTGAGTGCCGCCGGTAAACGCGTGGTGGTCAAAAGTCCCGATTATGCGGAACCCTTGGGCGGCAAGCCGAATGAAAGTTTTCAGGGAAAGTTGTTGCGTTACGATGTTTATTTGAAAAGCTAAGAAATATACAGGTACTGATTGATGACGGAATGGGTGGATGTTTGCGGGCAGAATGCCTTGGTTGACGGCGAGAATGTGGTCGTTGATGTCGACGGAACCGACGTAGCGGTATTCAGAATCGAAGGCTGCTATTATGCGATCGAAGACGCCTGTACCCATGACGGCGCGGAAATCGCCAGCGGCGAACTGGATGGCGATCAAATCATTTGCCCGCGCCACGGCGCCAGGTTTTGCGTAAAGACAGGCGCAGTCTTATCCGCGCCGGCTTATGAAGACATCCACAGTTTTCCTGTACGCATCGAAGCCGAGAGGGTTCAGGTGCGGGATGACCGCTGGGATTAATCTTTATTATCAATCAGGAAAATGAATGAAGATCATTTTCTCTCTTGCCTGTGCTCGGCTTGCCGCCTTTTTCGCGTTCCTCTGATGCGGCAAGTCTTTTCGCAAGTTTTATTAATCAACACCTGCGAATTTCAACGATTACACTCAACCACAATCACTTAAAAGGAAAACGATATGTTAGGCGAAAAACACCATTTGGCGCTTGAATTCCCCGAATACCGGTATCAGATTCATGTGTTGAAAACCACTGATCCAGGATTTGCGAAATTGCATCAGGAATATAACGATCTCGACGATGAAATTCGCCGTACTGAACAGGAAATCGAAGTGCATTCGGACGAGTTTTTGGAAGGCCTGAAACTGCGCCGATTGCAGTTAAAAGACGAGTTGTATGAAAGGCTAAAAGCAAGCGAATAATACTTGGTTTGTTGCGGTGAGTCCGACTTCAATCCTATTCATCAGGAAATATGAAAATGAAGGGTACATAATGCGTACCCTTTTTTAGCTTTCCGCGCAGTCGAACGCCAAAAAGGGAAACGATACTGATTTCTCGGCCGATCGACGATGATTTTATGCAGTTCGAATGGTTATTGAAAGCGATCAGTTACAGCATATTCTTTCATTAGTCGGATTATTTTCCGGCAAATGGAGTTTTATTTAGACACTAGTAATAGAGACATACTGCTTTTCGTTTTGCTCTGTGCGATCCGGTTTGGGGCATCTCTACTTCACGCGGTCAAGTTTGCGGATTTTTCGAATAGCTGAAATTTAGGGTTCAGCAGTGTTTTGACCTGCTCGCTGAAGGTTGAGTCTACCTTATCGAGGGACTTATCAATCGCTGCCTTGAAATAGCAAAAATATTCGTAGCCGTTTAGTGCGGGTAATGAAAAAAAAGCGATGTTCGAACGCATCGGCGATCATCCTTACGATCAGCTATATCAACAGGGAGTCTTCCAGCGTTTCGAAGATACGATTAAATCGCCCTGACACACACCACAGTCTTGTCAAGAATATCGCCTTGCCTGAGGCTTTCTAGCGGCATACACGGCCAGCAATAACCAGGCGATCAAAAAACTCACCCCGCCAAACGGCGTAATCATTCCGAGTTGTTTCAAATCCATCATCGCGAGCAGATACAAACTTCCCGAGAACAGCACGATACCGACCAACATCAGCCAGCCGGCCCAAGTTAGAAGTTTGGACTCGGGGTCATGGCGGCGGATCAGGGCGACGCCGAGCAGACCCAACGCATGCCACATCTGATAACTGACGCCGGTTTGATAGACCGTCAGCATTTCCGGGCTGATCGCATTTTTCAGGCCGTGCGCGCCGAAAGCGCCCATGCCGACTCCAATCAAGGCGCTGAGCGCGCCGAAAAATAAAAAGATCGATTGCATGTCAGGTTTCCATTAGCCTCGGCATCAGTTGGACCAGGTTGCAGGGTTTGGTGCGGGCATCGAGTTGGTCTTTAATTAGCGAATCCCAGGCGGTGCGGCAAGCGCCGGACGAACCGGGCAGGCAGAAAAGATAAGTTCCGTTCGCGACGCCGGCAATCGCACGCGACTGTATCGTCGAGGTAAGGATGACCTGGTAGGACAGCATCCGGAAGGTTTCGCCGAAACCGTCGAGCACTTTGTCCAGCAGCGGCTTTACCGCTTCGGGAGTACCGTCCCGGCCGGTCACGCCGGTGCCGCCGGTTGTGATCACGACATTGATTTCAGCATCGGCGATCCAGCGCGAGACGACGGCTCGAATCTGATAAATATTATCGGGTACGATCTTTTTGTCGGCGACTTGGTGGCCGGCTGTTACCGCGCGTTCAACCAGTGTCTTGCCGGAGACGTCGTCGGCCTCGGTACGCGTATCCGAAACGACCAGCACGGCAATGTTCAAAGGGATGAAAGAATTCGTCATCGGCGTTCTCTATGCGGGTGATTTACCCGCATAGGGTAACCAGCATTTGTACTTATCGCAAGACAACAAAGAAGCCTTCTTGCCCGCGCTGAATATTGATCATCAGCGGCGAGTTCGGATCGGCAGCCTGCTTTAATTCATCCAGACTGTGTACGCGGTAGCGGTTGGCCGTCACGATCACGTCGCCGGGCCGCAAACCCACTTTCCAGGCATAGGAAGCGGTATTGATTTTTTCGATCAGGATGCCTTCGACCTGATCCTTCGAGGTGGCGCCCAATACTGTGCCTTTCAAAATGGGATGCAGTTTTTCGCCATTCAGATGCGGCCGCTCCGGCTTGCCGATCGTCGCGGTAACTTGTTTTCTTTCATTGCCTCGATAAAACTCGATATTCACTTGATCACCGACTTGCATCAGGCCGACAATATTGCGTATCTCATGACTGTTCTTGATCGGCTTGCCGTTGGCCGCAACGATTACATCGCCCGGCTCGAGACCGGCCTTTGCGGCAGGCGAGTTGCTTTCGATTCGGCTGATCACCGCGCCTTGTCTATTTTGTAGATTAAAGGCGCTAACCAGATCCTGGGTCAAATCCTGCGTCGTGACGCCGAGCAGGCCGCGGCGAACCTCGCCATGCTTGACGAGGGAGTCTTTGATGCTCGCGACCATGTTCGAAGGAATTGCGAAACCTATCCCGACGTTGCCGCCGCTTGGTGCAAGAATCGCAGTATTCATGCCGATAAACTCGCCGTTCAGGTTGACCAGAGCGCCGCCCGAGTTGCCAGGGTTGATCGAGGCGTCGGTCTGAATGAAGTCTTCATAGCCTTCGATGCCGAGGCCTGAACGTCCCAGCGCGCTGATGATTCCGGAGGTGACCGTTTGGCCGAGACCGAACGGGTTGCCGATCGCCACGACGAAATCACCGACTCGCAACTGGCTTGAATCGGCCATCGGCAGTTCGGTCAGATTATCATCCGGAATCTGGATTACTGCGACATCGGCTTCCGGGTCGGCACCGACCAGATGCGCGTCGAGCTGGCGACCATCACTCAAGGTGACCATGATCTTGTCAGCCTTGTCGATCACATGGTTATTGGTCAGCACATAGCCCTTGCTACTGTCGATGATCACGCCGGAGCCGAGGCTGCTTTTCTGCTGTTCGCGCGGCGATTGATTCGGTAGATTAAAAAAGTGCCGGAAAAAAGGGTCTTGCAGTAACGGATTTTGCGCGACTTCAATTTTGGTTGTCGTCGATATATTCACTACCGCCGGCATGCTCTTTTCCAACATAGGGGCCAGCGACGGCATGCTCTGTCCGCCGAGGAAAGCAGGCAGTGTTGCTGTTGCGGGTGTAGTCATTCCGAGGCCAAACGTTAAAAGAATCGGTATCGCGTATTGTTTTCCAATATTTTTTCTCATGAAGAGTCCCAAGCGAGTTGAACGAGGCAGTAGACAATATAGGATCTAAAATGTTTAAAACAAGGCCGAAATTCTTTGGTTGATCATCAGAACTGCTTTTTTGTTTTGATATGACGTGATGTTTGTCAACATTTTGCCAGGTTTTCGAACGGATAGTCTTGTTCGAGCTATGCTTTAGTTTTATTGATTGCGTTTATAGATGTATGGCGATAGATGTAAACTCAGAAGACGGCTTGCGCATTCGAAAGCTGGTTCCTTTGGCAACCTTGCCGGGACCTCTGTTCAATGACTTGTGCAATGAGATGACGATCGAAGAAATCAGGGACACGTCGTTGTTTAAAAAAGGCGATACGGATAATCATTTATTTTACCTGATTGATGGCGAAGTCGCGCTGCAGGCGGAAGGCCTGGTGATTGATGTAATCTCGGCGGCGCATGAGTCGTCCAAGTTTGCATTGGCGCACCAATTGCCGCGAAAGATCGATGCGGTTGCAAAAGGCGCGGTGCGCTTTATCAGGCTCGATGCGGAGCGGGTCAATAACCCGCCGCCGCTAGAATATAAGGAAGAAAAAGACATGATGGTGGTTGAAGAAGAAATTGAGGGAAATTCAGGCGATTGGATGACGGAGCTGTTGAAATTACCGATCATTCAACGGCTGCCGCCGGCCAATTTACAGAAGGTTTTGTTCGCTTTGGAAGAGGTGGTTGTGGAAAAAGGAGATACGATCATTGAGCAAGGCGCTGTGGGCGATTATTTTTATTTCTTGAAGAGCGGTCAGTGCGCCGTATTGCGGAGGCCAACGCCCAACTCAAAAGACATCCGTCTGGGTGTGCTCGAAAAAGGCGATATATTTGGCGAGGATGCATTAATTACCGATGCGCCGCGTATGGTTTCGATCACCGCGCTGTCCGATGTGACGTTATTACGCTTGAACAAAAAGCAATTCGTCAGTTTAATCAAGGCACCTTCGCTGACTTTCGTCAGTTACGAAGAGTTGTTAGCGCAGCAGCAGGTGGGCGCGGTAGTCCTGGATATCCGTTCGCCGGATGAATTCGAACGGCGCCATTTTGACGGCGCGATCAATGTGCCGTTTTTCTCGTTGCGGATGCAATTCAAAAGCATGAGCCGGGATAAAACGGTGATTGTGGTCTGTCGTGATGGACGTTCCAGCGAGGCGGGTGCATTTCTTTTACTGAAGAACAGATATAAGGCGGTTATCCTGAAGGGTGGTATGGTGTCCATACTCGAGGCCGAAAAGCAGGAGGAGGTTAAGGATGATGTCGAAACGACCGCTGGGATGCCGTCTCAAATGGAACAGGAGGACACCTTCGAGCTTAAGGAAGCTGGCGTCAGTCCGGAGGGTGAGCTTCAGAAGCTCAAAACGGAGAATGAAGCCTTACGGCGAACGCTCAGGCAATTGAATGAAAAATACAACAAGCTGGATCTGGAAAAGAAACAAATCGAAGACCGCTTCGCGATGCTGTCCAAGCATTTCGAGCAATTAAAACAAATGCTGCAAAAGCTCAAGAATACTGCATGAAACGACCGCCCGGACGAAACCACAGACAAAAAGCTGTGGTGGGTCCGGGAAGCGGATTGGAAGCGGATTTATTTGATTTTCGCTTCTTTATAGATCACGTGCTTGCGGACGACCGGATCGAACTTCTTGATTTCCATTTTTTCAGGCATCGTTCTTTTGTTTTTGGTCGTGGTATAGAAATGACCGGTGCCTTCGGTGGATACCAATTTGATTTTATCGCGCATTTTCCTTTCTCCTTACACTTTTTGACCGCGACCGCGCAGGTCCGCCAGAACCGCGTCGATGCCTTTTTTGTCGATGATCCGCATGCCTTTGGTCGAAACTCTCAGGCGTACCCAGCGGTTTTCGCTTTCCACCCAAAATCTGTGGTGCTGCAGATTAGGTAAAAAACGGCGGTTGGTTTTGTTGTTCGCATGCGAAACGTTGTTTCCGGTAACAGGTTGTTTGCCCGTTACTTGACAGACTCTGGACATGATTACCCTCTATGTGCCTTGATTCAAAAGTTAATCCAACTTTATACCAAAATTTCTTTTCAAGGTAAATAACTCCCGATAAAATAAACCGCAAATTGCCGGATGTGTCCTGTTTTTGACAGGATTGACGCTGCATAAGCTGTTTTTTGATACCCCAAAGCAGTGATAATATACTAGCAAACTGCTTCCTTTGATCCGAATGGACGCAAATCAGCATGGATGCGGCTTCCTTATACAGACTCGTCCGCCTCGCGACGCGGAGCCCTCTTTTTTCAAGTCAACGAATGGGATAATAATGTCAATCAAGCTCGGCATGGTGATGGACTCCATCCAGAAAATCAATATCAAAAAAGACACAAGTTTTGCGATGCTGCTCGAAGCCCAGGCCAGAGGCTGGGAGCTTCATTACATGGAATTGAATGACCTTTATCTGCGCAATGGCCGGGCTTATGGGCGAACCCGCGCGTTGTCGGTGCAACGGGATCAGTCCCGGTGGTTCGAGTTCGATCGGGAGGAGGACATGCCTCTGGATCAACTCGACGTGATTCTGATGCGTAAGGATCCTCCGTTCGATCAGGAATACATTTATGCGACCTATCTGCTGGAACGCGCGGAAAGTTTGGGTGTCTACGTAGTGAACAAACCGCAATCACTGCGCGATGCGAATGAGAAGTTGTTTACCGCATGGTTTCCGCAGTGCTGCGCCGAAACCCTGGTGGCCCGTGAACCCGAGCGGATTCGCGGATTTCTTCACGAGCAGAACGAAATTATTTTGAAACCCCTGGACGGCATGGGCGGCGCTTCGATATTCCGCCTGCGCCGGGGCGACCCCAATCTGAGCGTGATACTCGAAACGATGACGCGTTATAATACCCGCTATGTGATGGCGCAAAAATATTTGCCCGAAATCATTGACGGCGACAAGCGCATTTTGCTGGTGAATGGCGAGGCGGTGCCGTATGCGCTGGCGCGGATTCCGGCGCCGGGCGAAACGCGCGGAAACCTTGCCGCCGGCGGCAGCGCCGAAGGTCGGCCGCTGACCGAGCGCGACTGGTGGATTGCGAAGCAGGTCGGGCCGACGCTGAAGGAGAAAGGCCTGGTGTTTGCCGGCATCGATGTGATCGGCGATACCTTGACCGAGATCAATGTGACCAGCCCGACTTGCGTGCAGGAACTGGATCGCGAGTTCGGTTTGAATATTGCCGGTATGTTGATGGATCACATTGAGAACACGATCGCCTGATATGACGAGTCGCGCGATGCTAGAGCCCACGACAACAACCGGCAACGATACGATTTTAGCCTTTCTGTTTATGGCGGCGGCCATACATGTGTTGCTCATTCTGGGCGTCAATTTTTCCGGGCCCAAGCCGGAAGAGTTCAAACGATCGATCGAGATCACTCTGGTCGATACGCCGGCCAAGAAGGCGCCCAAACAGGCGAAAATGCTGGCTCAAGAAAATCAGGCCGGTGCCGGCGAACACGATATCAAGCCGAAACCGCAAGCACAGAAAATCGCCAATGAGGGCAACACCAGTCAAAGCAAGCATCTGGTAAAGGCCGAGCCGGAACAGGAGCGGAGCCGGCCGAAGGTCGAGAAAAAAGTCATTACTCGACAAAAGTCCGAAAAAAAGATTGCCGAGGCGACCGTGGAGCCTGCGCCCGACAAGGAACCGACGACCGAGGAGCAGCGCCATCATCCGATCCTGACGCCCGAGGCGCTGCAAGAGCAGATTACTCGGATAGGGACCGAGGTTCGGGACAGCCAGTTGAGCGGCGAGCAAAGCAAGATCAAGTTCGTCAGCATGGTCAGCGCGCATAAATATCTGGCGGCGCAATATCTGAAAGACTGGGAAAGCAAAGTCGAAAGGATGGGAAATCGTAATTATCCCGAAGTTGCTTCGAAGAAGAATTTTTCGGCTACATTAACTATGGATGTCGGCATCAATGCCGACGGCAGCATCTACAGCATTCGGATCAATAGATCCTCGGGCATTCCGGAACTGGACGAAGCGGCCAAAAACATCGTTCGGATGAGCGCGCCGTTCGCTCCGCTGCCCCAGGATTTGTTGAAGGAACTGAATGTGCTGGTGATTACCCGGGTCTGGAAGTTCTCCGATGAGTCGGGCATTACGACGCGATAAACCGTTGCAGTCCGTACAGTAATCTTAGACACTTTAAGTGATAGCCATGAGCGAAGCGACTTATCTAAACAATCAATTCATCATCGCGATGCCGAATTTGGCCGATCCGAATTTTTTTCACACGGTCACTTACATGTGTCAGCATAATCATGAGGGCGCGTTGGGCATCGTGATCAATCGCTCGACCGGCATGAAGCTCGGCGAAATCTTCAAGCAGATGGACATTCGCGTGACCTCCGACACGGCTGCCGAGTCGCCGATCTATGCAGGCGGACCGGTGCAGCAGGATCGCGGCTTTGTCGTGCATACCACCTGCGGCAAATGGGATGCGACGATGGTGGTGTCCGATACGATTTCGCTGACCACCTCGCGCGATGTGATCGAGGCTATCGCGCGAGGCGAGGGGCCTGAACGCTATCTCGTCGCGTTGGGTTATGCGGGCTGGGGCGAAGGTCAGCTCGAAAAAGAAATTCGCGACAATGCCTGGCTCAATTCGCCGTTCGGCAACAAAGTCTTGTTCGATCTGCCGATCGATATGCGTTGGGCGGCGGCGGCCGGGCAAATCGGCGTCGATATCAACCAGCTGACAATGCCGGCGGGACATGGCTGAGGGGTTTTCCGGTCGTTTGGACAAAGCGAAGAGAGACCCGTTGGCTCCCAAAAAGTCCGGCGATACTTATTTAGGCTTCGA
The DNA here is from genome assembly GCF_035916875.1 of Methylomicrobium sp. Wu6. Taxonomy (NCBI): domain Bacteria; kingdom Pseudomonadati; phylum Pseudomonadota; class Gammaproteobacteria; order Methylococcales; family Methylococcaceae; genus Methylomicrobium; species Methylomicrobium sp. Wu6. Next base: position 26,433 of record NZ_JAXUHN010000088.1, on the reverse strand, counting down.
TTTCGGCTGCAAAAAAATCGGCGTGGCGGTCGGGCAGACCACAACAGCGACGGCAAGTCCGCTGCAGACGCTGAGGTCGGTCAATCAACAGCCGGACTGGCAGGGTATCGCCGAGCTTATTCGCGCCTGGCAACCGGCCGGACTGGTTGTCGGCATTTCCCGGCAGGAGGACGGCAGCGATAATCCTGTCACACCGCGTATGTTAAAATTCTGCCGGCAACTGGAAGGCCGTTTCGGTCTGCCGGTTTACCCGCAGGACGAGACCTTGTCGACCTTCGAGGCCAAACAGCTCCTGTTCGACGAGGTCAGCGTCAGCGCGACGAAACTCTGGGAAGTCCAGGACCAACTGGCCGCACAGCTTATTTTGCAAACCTGGCTTAACGGCTCCAGCCGTCGAGAAAATGAATCCTAACCACATCGATATTCCCGAACTGATCGACCAATTGGCCGACCGGCTTAAAACCATTATTGCCGAACGCAAACTGACCAACCCGTTGCTGATCGGCATCCGCACCGGCGGCGTCTGGATCGCTGAGCGCTTACATCAAAAGCTGCAAATTCAGGAGCCGTTGGGGCTTTTGGATATTTCGTTTTACCGCGACGATTTTTCACAAATCGGGATGAATCCGAAGGTCAAGCCGAGCCAGTTGCCGCCACAACTCGAAGGCCGCGACATCATACTGATCGATGATGTGTTTTATACCGGCCGAACGATCCGTGCGGCGCTGAATGAGATATTCGATTATGGTCGGCCGAATCAGGTTGTGCTGGCGGTGCTGATCGAACGCGACGGCAGGCAGATTCCGCTTGCGCCCGATTGCGCCGGCATCCGTATCGCGCTGAATCCTGGCCAACGCATCAAGCTGACCGGACCGGAGCCTTTGTCCGTGCATGTCGAGTTGGTAAAAGGAGCGGCTTGACGATGTCCGCCATTTTGCAATTGACCCCGGAAGGCAAGCTGAAGCACTTTCTGACGATCGAAGGTCTCGATAAATCGCTGTTGACCGAGATTCTCGACCTAGCAGAGTCATTTGCCGGCATGTCCGATCAACAGGTCAAGAAAGTCCCTATTCTGCGTGGCAAAACGATCGTGAATCTGTTTTTCGAAAACAGCACGCGCACCCGTACCACCTTCGAACTGGCCGCTAAACGCCTATCGGCCGATGTGCTAAGCATCAATATCGCGACCTCGGCGACGTCGAAAGGCGAGAGCCTGCTCGATACGATCCGTAACCTGGAGGCGATGTTCGTTGATATGTTCGTCGTGCGCCATGCGCTCAGCGGCGCCGCGCATTTCATCGCCCAGCAGGTCGCGCCGCACATCAGCGTGATCAACGCCGGCGACGGCCAGCACGCGCATCCGACCCAGGCGATGCTGGACATGTTTACGATCCGCCAGATCAAGAAGGACTTCGCGCCGCTCAAGGTCGCGATCATCGGCGACATTCTGCATTCCCGCGTCGCCCGCTCCGAAATCGTCGCGCTGAATGCCCTGGGCGTGACCGAGGTCCGGGTCATTGCTCCGAAAACTTTGTTGCCCGCGCATGTCGAAACGCTCGGTGTGAAAGTTTTTTATAACCTGAACGAGGGCTTGAAGGATGTCGATGTGGTGATGATGCTACGTCTGCAAAAAGAACGGATGAGTTCGGCTCTGCTGCCTAGCGAAAGCGAATATTTCAAATGTTTCGGCTTGACCGAGGATAAACTCAAACTCGCCAAGCCCGATGCGATCGTGATGCATCCGGGGCCGATCAACCGCGGTGTCGAAATTGATTCGAAAGTCGCCGACGGGCCGCAGTCGGTGATTTTGAAACAGGTCAGCAACGGCATTGCGATTCGGATGGCGGTAATGGCGATGGCGATGCAGCCACAGGGAACGAGTGCATGAAACGGATACAAATCAACCACGGCCGGATCATCGATCCAGCCAATGGCATCGACCGTATCGGCAACGTTTATATTGCCGACGGGAAAATTCTGTCGGTCGCCTCCAGGCCGGACGGTTTCGATGCGGACATTCAAATCGATGCGAACGAGCAAATCGTCTGTCCCGGCTTTATCGATCTGAGCACTCGACTGCGCGAACCCGGGCAAAGCCGCAAAGCCACTATCAAGAGCGAAACGCTTGCGGCGGCAAGCGCGGGTGTGACCACACTATGTCTTCAGCCGGACACAATGCCGGTGATCGATGCGCCAGCAGTTGCCGAACTGATCAAGGACTTGGCCGAAAAAGCCGGCTACCCGCAGATTCACCCGATCGCCGCCTTGACGCAGAAGCTGGAAGGCACGGAATTAAGCGCAATGCTGTCGCTGAAGCAGGCCGGCTGTATCGCGGTCGGCCATGCGAATGAGCCGGTCAAAAATCTGCTGATTCTGCGGCGGGCGATGGAATATGCGGCGAGTCATGATTTGCTGTTGATGCTCCGTCCGAACGATTACTGGCTCGGCAATAACGGCTGCGCGCATGAAGGCGCGTTGGCGACGCGCTACGGCTTGCCGAGCATTCCGGAAGCCGCCGAAACGATAGCGCTGTCGCAATGCCTCGAACTGGCCGAACTGACGGGTTGCCGTGTGCACTTCGGCCAACTCAGTTGCAAACGTTCGGTGATCAAGATCCAGCAGGCAAAAAACGACGGCCTGCGCGTGACCGCCAATGTCGCGATGCATCAATTACATTTGACCGAGAACGACATGACGCCGTTCGACAGCGCGTACCATGTGCTGCCGCCGTTGCGCACCGAGGATGATAAACAGTATTTACGCCTGGGGGTGGCGGCCGGAACGCTCGACGGCATCTGTTCGGATCATCAGCCACATGACCTCGATGCGAAGCTCGGCGCGTTTCCCGAGACCGAACCCGGCATTTCCGCCTTGGAAACGCTACTGCCGTTGCTATTGAAACTGGTTGCGGACGGCGCGCTGACTTTGCCGGAAGGCGTTGCCGCGTTGACTTCGAAACCTGCCGAGATACTGGGATTGCAGCGCGGCGCGTTGACGCCGGGTTTGCCGGCCGATGTCTGCATCTTCGATCCGAAAGCGCAATGGCGAGTCGATGCCGATCACTGGCGCAGCCAAGGCGCCAATACGCCATATTGGGGCCAAACGATGCAAGGCCTCGTCACGCATACCTTGCAGGCGGGCCGGGTCATTCATTCATAAGCCGGCCAATATCTTTTTTACGTTAGAGATAACGGGTAGGGTCTTCGACGCCTGCCTCGGCAAAGCCGTTTTTGCGTAAACGGCAGGCGTCGCACAGCCCGCAGGCGCGGCCGTCAGGGGCGGCGGCGTAGCAGGACACGGTCTGGCTGTAATCGATGCCCAAAGCCCGACCGGTTTTGATGATGTCGGCCTTGCTCAATGAAATCAGCGGCGTGTGGATCGTAAAATGGCTGCCTTCAACGCCTGCCTTGGTCGCAAGATCGGCGAGCTTTTGAAAAGCATCGATGAATTCGGGCCGGCAATCCGGGTAACCGGAATAATCGACCGCATTGACGCCGATGAAAATGTCGCGGGCCTTGATCACTTCCGCCCAGCCCAGTGCGAAAGCCAGAAAGATCGTGTTGCGCGCCGGCACATAAGTGGCCGGAATGCCCTCTTGCGGCGTAGTTGGCACAGGAATATGATCGTCGGTCAATGCCGAACCGCCAATGGCGCCCAGTCCCAATGGAATTATTTTATGCTCGGCAACCCGATAATGTTCGGCGATGCGTCTGGCGGCGTTCAATTCCGCGTTATGGCGCTGTCCGTAATCGAAACTGAGCGCATGGCAATGATAGCCCTGGCTTTGGGCCAGAGCCAGCACGGTAATCGAATCGAGTCCGCCCGAGAGCAGAATAATCGCTTTTTTTTGCATGCAGGATTATTTGCCGCGGGCGTCGGCCCAGAGCAATTTGTGAAGTTGAATCTGAAAGCGAACCGGAAGCCGGTCGGCGAGTATTTTTTCAGCCAGGCGTGTCGGGTCTTGCTGGCCCATCACCGGTGAAAACAAAATTTGGCAACGATCAGGCAAGCCGTATTCGTTCAGCGCGGCTTTCGACCAAGCGTAATCTTCTTCATTGCCGATCACGAACTTAATTTGATCTTTGCGATTCAGAAAGCCGATGTTTTGATAGAGATTCCTGTCCAGTTCACCGGAACTTGGCGTTTTGAGATCCATCACCTTGATTACGCGTGGATCAACCTTCGAAATGTCGAGCGCGCCGCTGGTTTCTAATGATACGGCGTAGCCTTTGTCGAGCAGTCGTGTCATCAACTCCAGGCAGCCTGGCTGCGCCAAGGGTTCGCCGCCGGTGACGGTGACATACGGCGTGCCATAGGAATCAACTTGGGCGAGGATCTCGTCGATCGCGATTTTTTTGCCGCCGGTAAAGGCGTATTCGGTATCGCAATAAACGCAACGCAACGGACAGCCGGTCAGCCTGATAAAGACGGTCGGCAAGCCGACCGTGTTCGATTCGCCTTGCAGCGAGTAGAATATTTCGGTGATGCGGAGAGAACTCACTGGCCGGAAATCGATTGCAGTTTTTTGGCCGCCAAACGCGCCGCGTTCGTGTTCGGATAATCGTTTGAGACGCGAGTCAGATACTCGCGGGCTTTTGCCTTGTTGTTCAGATCGATCTCGATATAACCGAGCTTCAGTAAAGCATCCGGCACCTTCGGGCTGTCGGCGTAACTGTCCAGCACTTTGGTAAAGGCTGCACGGGATGAACTGAAATCCTGATTGACCCGATAAGCTTCGCCGAGCCAGTATTGCGCGTTGCCGGACAAAGGCCCGGAAGGGTTTCGGCTCAAATAAGCCTTGAATTCCTCGATCGACTGCGACGTGCGGCCGTTTCTGAGGTCGTCGTAGGCTTGTTTGTACTCCTGGTCTTCCGAAACCGCAGCCGGTTCGCTCGGCGGCGGTGGAGCCGCTGTCGCAGGATTTACGGCGGGTGCCTGTTCGACGGCCTGACCCGTGGGTTCATTGGCGCCCTGATTTCCCTGAGGGGGTTGTGCTTCGCCGGAAGGCTGCACATTGTCCAAATCTGCCGGAGGTGCCGCGTCGCCGGTGTTTTCACCGGTTGGCGCTCCCGCTGCCGGACTGCCGCCCGATACTTTGTTTTCGAGATTTTGCACGCGCTCGTCAAAATCCGAATACATCGTGCTCAACCTTTTTTTCAGCTCGGCGTTTTGATAGGACTGTTCCTCGACCTTGCCGGTCAGTTCGCGCACTTCGTTTTGCAGTTGATCGATGCGGCTCATCAGCTCGTACAGAGTCTTGCTGGATGCAGCCGTCTGTACGTTCGGATTTTGCGTCATCTCCGCCGGATTACCCGGATCGTTGACCACGGGAGCCAACGCGCAGGCGTTTACGGAGATGCCGCCGATAAGGGCCGACAGCAGCAATGGACGTATGTTCATTTATTTATAAACCAGTTCGACACGGCGGTTAAGTTCCCACGAAGCCTCGTCGCTGCCGAAGGCGGCCGGTTTTTCTTCGCCGTAACTGACCACCTCTAATTGGCTGTCGGAGACGCCTTGCGCCCGCATCAGGTTGGCGACCGATTTAGAGCGGTTTTCGCCGAGCGCAATATTATATTCGCGCGAGCCGCGTTCGTCGGCGTGCCCTTCCAGGGCAACCCGCTGTCCGGGATGGCCGGCTAGATAACGGGCGTGCGCGGCGATGACCGGCTCAAAATCCGGTTGAATCTGGCTGCTGTCGAGCATGAAATAGATCGTTGATTTGGAAAGCGGGTTGTTCGGATCGGAAAACTCGGGGCCCAGTCGACTATTGCCATAGCCTCCGGCGCCTCCCGCACCGAATTGCGAACCGCCAACTCCGGCACCGTTATTCAAGCCGCCGGTGGATGCATCGTTGATGCCGCTGGCGCTGTTTTGCGAGCCGTCGGTCAGGGCTTGGTCGGCCTCATCATCGCTGCAAGCAGTCAAAAACATGGCGCTTATTGCTAAAGCTAAGAGCATTTTATTCAATTTCATCGTTAAGATCCCGAAAAATAAGACAATAATTCTACAAAAAAAAAGGGCTCGTGCCAATCGGACAGGGCGTTTATCTTAGCCCTGAGTCCGAATGGCTGATCGAGGGTTTAGGGCGCCCAGGCCGGCTCGCGTACCGCGTTGCTGTCAAAGACGAGTTTTTGCTGCATCTTGCCGTCGAGCGAGACGGCCGCCAGATAGCCACCGTTCCCGCGTTGCGAGGCATATAAGATCATGTCGCCATTCGGTGCGAAACTGGGCGATTCGTCGGTTGGGCCGCTGGTCAGCACGTTGATCGAGCCGGATGCCAAATCCAGCACTGCGATCCGGTAGTCGTTGCCGTTGCCGTGCACCATCGCGATATTCTTGCCGTCCGGTGAAAAGCTGGCGCGCGCATTGTAGCTGCCGGAGAAGGTCAGGCGTTTTTCCGCGCCGCCCTGGCTAGAAACCCGATAAAGTTGCGGTTTGCCTCCCCGGTCCGAAGTAAATACGATAGTGCCGCCGTCGGGCGACCACGTCGGTTCGGTATCGATCGCGGAGTTGTTTGTGACTTTTATCAATGAGTTGTTGATCAGATTCAGCACATAAATATCCGGACTGCCGTCCTTCGACAGGGTCAATGCGAGTTTGCTGCCGTCCGGCGACCACGACGGTGCACCGTTGATGCCCGGAAACTCGGCGACTTTGACACGCTGGCCGGTCGCGAGCGTTTGTACATAGATTGCGGCGGTTTTTCTTTCGAATGACACATAAGCCATTTTGCGGCCGTCAGGCGACCAGGACGGCGACATTAGCGGTTCCGTCGAGGTCGCGATCGTTTGTGGATTGAAACCGTCCGCATCCGCGACCTGAAGCCTATGCGTACGCGAAGCGCCTTGGCCACTGCTGGTAATGTAGGCGATACGGCCGCTGAACACGCCTTTTTTGCCGATCAGCTTTTCGAAGATCAGGTCGCTAATGTGATGCGCGGTTCGGCGCAGATCCTGCGCGGTCGAGGTCATCCGGTAACCGAGCACTTGATTGCCGGTATTTACGTCGAACAGCTGAAATTGCACATTGTATTGGCCGCCGGCCGGAACAGCCTGGCCGACCACGATGTAATTCTGGCCGGCCGATTTCCATTCGCCGAACTGGATCGCCTCCGGAGTCGTCGGGCGGCTCGGCATTGAGTTTTCGGTCATCGGCCTGAAATAGCCGCTGCCGCCCAAATCGTGGCTGACGACGCTGCTGATGCTGACCGGCCCGCCTTGCTGGGCGAACGGCACGATCGCGATCGGCAACGCACTCTCGATCCCTTCCGTGATCTCGATATCCATTTCCGCGCGCAGCAACGGCGCAAACAGGCCCAACAGGCCGATGATGATGATTTTCTTTATTCTCTTCACGCGCAGACCTCTAAAAAAACACATTTTAAAAATCATGAGTTGCATTATTCGTTTTTATCGCGCCCGGCAGGGGACGCGGAGCGTACCCTGCCGGAGTTTTCCAGGTTACTAATAAGCGCCGCGGTCCGGGTCGAAAGTAAACGTAAACGACCGGAAAGATTTCGCGAAAACGTCCTTATCCTGCGGCACCGGTAATGGCGATGCCTTATTGACCGCATTTTCGGCCGAACGGTCAAAAATTTCATCGCCGCTGGAGGCGATCACCTCCGCATCGATTACTGTGCCGTCGGACATCAGCCTGACTCGGATTCGGCATTTCAAGCCGGGCTGCATCGACATTGGACGTATCCAGCTACGGTTGACCTTTAACCGAATCGCTTTGATCGCAGCATTGACCGCATCCTGCGATGCGGCGGCTTTGGCTTTCGCCTCCTGAGCCGCTTTTTCAGCGGCTGCGGCCTTGGCTTGTGCTTCGGCAGCCGCGCGTGCAGCTTCGGCCTTCGCTTTTGCCTCGGCTTCCGCTTTAGCCTTCGCGGCGGCTTCAGCCTTGGCTTTTGCTTCGGCTTCCGCTTCCGCTTTAGCTTTTGCGGCGGCCTCGGCTTTGGCTTTTGCTTCGGCTTCCGCTTTAGCCTTTGCGGCGGCCTCGGCCTTGGCTTTTGCTTCGGCTTCAGCCTTGGCCTTTGCGGCGGCCTCGGCCTCCGCTTTCGCCTTGGCGGCTTTTTCGGCCGCTAGTTTTTTGGCTTTCTCCGCCGCCGCCCTTTCCACTTCGGCTTTTGCTTCGGCCTTTGCTTTCGCATCGGCTTCTGATTTAGCTTTTTCGGCGGCTTCCGCCTTGGCGGCCCTTTCGGCTGCCAGTTTTTTGGCTTTTGCCTCGGCTTCGGCCTTCGCCTTGGCCGCTTTTTCCGCGGCCAGCTTGTTGGCTTTTTCCGTAGCGGCCTTCTCGGCCGCGGCTTCTTTTGCTTTCTCGGCTTTTTCCGCTGCGAGTTTTTGGGCTTTTTCTTCGGCGGCTTTTTCAGCGGTTAATTTTTTGGCTTTCTCGGCCGCCGCCTTTTCGGCCGCAGCTTTTTCTTGCTCGGCTTTTTCGGCCGCGAGTCTTTTCGCTTTCAGGTCCGCCAGTTTCTCGGCTTCCGCCTTGGCTTTCGCGGCAGCGGCTTTTTCAGCCTTGGCGGCGGCTTCGGCTTTTTCGGCGGCCAATTTTTGCGCTTTTTCGGCCGCGGCTTTTTGAGCTTCGGCCTTTGTCTTTTGGGCAGCTTCCGCCTGTTCGGCGGCGATTTTTTTCGCCTTCGCGGCCGCTTCGGCTTTTTCAGCCGCGAGTTTTTGCGCCTTGGCTTCGGCCGCTTTTTCGGCATTGGCCTGGGCTTTGGCGGCGGCCTCGGCTTTTTCGGCGGCCAGCTTTTTGGCTTTCAGCGCCGTTTCTTCCGCTTCGGCTTCCGCTTTTTCCTCGGCCAGTTTTTTGGCTTGCAGTGCCGCTTCTTTCGCTTCGGCTTTGGCTTTTTCCTCGGCCGATTGTTTGGCTTTCAGCGCGGCTGCTTTTTCCAGGGCGGCTTTTTCTGCCGTTGCCTTTTCCGCAGCGGCCTTGGCTTTAGCGGCTTGTGCCTGGGCTATTGCGGCCGCCTGTTTCTGCACGTCGCTGGCCTGCTCGGCCGGTGGCTCCGGCGTCGGTGCAGGTGCAGGTTCGGATACCGGTTCGGCTTTTGCCGCGCTGGTCGGATGTTCGGCCGGTTGCTCGACGATCGTTGCCTGGATGATTTCAGGGGCAGGCGGCGCCTCTTTGTCCGACTTCTTGAACAGCGTGCTGAGGATGAACAACAGCACGATCGAAAGATGCAGCGTCAGGGCCAGTACGAAAGGCCATGAATATTTTTTTCTGTCCATCCCGCTCAGTTTTCTTCAGGTCGGGTCAACAGGCCCACATTCGGCACGCCGCTGTTTTTCAGGCCGGCCATCATCGTGACCACCGTGCCGTAATCGACGTCCTTGTCGGCTTCGATCAGCACTTGCGTTTCGGGCTTTTCGGCCAATACCGCCGACACCTTGCCGTCGATTTCTTCGGGTTCGATTGGCTCCTGGTCTTTTTCGCAGCAGGTGATGAGGTACTTGTAGCTGTCGTCGGCTTCTTTATGGATCGTCAAAACCAGCGGCGGATCGTTCTTGGGCTCGACGACCGCCGATTCGGCTTCCGGAAGATCGACCTTGACGCCGGTCTGCAACAAAGGCGTCGTGATCATGAAAATGATCAGCAATACCAGGGTGACGTCGATATAGGGTACGACGTTGATCTCGCCCATCGGCTTTCTGCGCCGGCCTTTTCGTTGTCTGCTCATTTTTGGTGCGCCTGTCTTTGCAGTAATACGACGAATTCTTCGACGAACAATTCGTAGCGGCCGATCAGACGGTCCAGGTTCGTCGAGAAACGGTTATAGGCGATAACGGCCGGAATCGCGGCGAACAGGCCGATCGCGGTCGCGATCAAGGCCTCGGCGATACCCGGCGCGACTTGCGCCAGGGTGGCCTGTTTGACATTGCCGAGCGAGCGGAATGAGTTCATGATGCCCCAGACCGTGCCGAACAGACCGACATAGGGGCTGGTCGAGCCGACCGTGGCCAGGAAGGGCAGATGTTCGTCGAGACGATCGATTTCGCGCGACAATTCGATCCGCATTGCCCGTTGCGCGCTTTCGACCTGGACCAAGGGTTCGACATTGCCGGCCTGGCGCATCCGGGAGAATTCCTTGTAGCCGGCCAGGAAGATTTTTTCGATGCCTTCGGGCTCGAAGCCTTTCGCGGTCAGTTTGCGGTACAGTTCCGCCAGCGCGACGCCGGACCAGAATTCGGCCTCGAATTCGTCGGTGATCTTGATTGCGCGGTTGAGTTCCTTGCGCTTCGAAAAGATGAACGTCCAGGAGGCGAGCGAGGCCGAGACCAAAAGCGCCATCACGAACTGGACGACAACGCTGGCTTCCTTAATCAGATGGAGTATCGATAAATCAGTGTTCATGCTTGAGTGGTTCTAACAAATGTTGAGGAATCGCTTTCGGAGTCATCGTGCCGGCATCGAGACAGGCAATGCGGATGATCCCTTTACATAAAACATCGTCGCCGCGCGTGATCTCTTGCGCGAAGACCAGGCTGGCTTTTTTCGCTTCGATGACCTGGGCGCTGGCGGTTAAAAGTTCGTTGAAGCGGGCCGGCTTCAGGTAATCGACCTGCACCGAACGCACGACAAAAATCACGCCGTAATCGGCGATCAAGGCGTCCTGTTCATGGCCCAGCGCGCGCAGCATTTCGGTGCGGGCGCGCTCGAAAAATTTCAGATAATTCGCGTAAAACACCACGCCGCCGGCGTCGGTGTCTTCGTAATACACCCGGATCGGCCAGGTGAACATATCGATCGGTTGCTCGCTTTGCACCATGATAAGGTTAAATTTTATGGATTCAAGCCTAATTTATCGAGGCTATTCGAACAAATCCAGCGAAACGCCAGCCGACTGGGGCGGCTTCAGCCCGAAATGCAGATAGGCATTCGGCGTCACGACCCGGCCTCTCGGCGTGCGCATGATGAAGCCCTGTTGCAGCAGATACGGCTCAAGCACGTCCTCTATCGTGCCGCGTTCCTCGCTGATCGCGGCGGACAAGGTATCGAGGCCGACCGGGCCGCCGGCAAAGTTTTCTATCATTGTCAGAAGCAATTTCCGGTCCAAGGCGTCGAAGCCATTATGATCCACTTTCAACATGTCTAGAGCCTGAACGGAAATCTGTTCGGACACGATGCCGCCGCCCTTGACCTCGGCGAAATCGCGCACCCGGCGCAGTAATCGGTTCGCGATGCGGGGCGTGCCGCGCGCGCGTTTGGCGATTTCCTCGGCGCCTTTCTGCTCGATCAGGATGTTCAGCATATGGGCCGAGCGGGTGACGATCTGGGACAGCTCGGCGACCGTATAAAATTCGAGCCGCTGCACGATGCCGAAGCGGTCGCGGAGCGGCGAGGTCAAAAGCCCCGCTCGCGTCGTCGCGCCGACCAGCGTGAACGGCGGCAAATCCAGCTTGATCGAGCGCGCGGCCGGGCCTTCGCCGATCATGATGTCGAGTTGGTAGTCTTCCATCGCCGGATACAAGATTTCCTCGACCGCGGGGCTCAAGCGGTGGATTTCGTCGATGAACAACACATCGTGCGCTTCCAAATTGGTCAGCATCGCGGCCAGATCGCCGGCCTTTTCGAGCACGGGCCCCGAAGTCTGGCGGATATTCACCGACATTTCGGCCGCGATGATGTTCGCCAAGGTCGTCTTGCCGAGGCCGGGTGGGCCGAAAATCAATACATGGTCGAGCGCTTCCCGGCGCGCGGTGGCGGCCTGGATGAAGATGTCCATCTGCGTGCGCAGTTCTTCCTGGCCGATATAGTCGGCCAGTTTTTTCGGCCGGATCGCGCGGTCCTGACGCTCTTCATCGAGCCGGCTGTGCGGAGTGATCAGGCGGTCTTTTTCGATCATCGCGCCGCGCCCTGCAAGGCCAGCCGGATGATGTCCTCACAGCGTTTGTCTTCGCCGGCGATGTTCTGCACCATTTTAGCTGCATCCTGCGGTTTGTAGCCCAACGCACAGAGCGCGCTGATCGCTTCCTGCTTCGGCGTATTCGTCACCGGGCTCTGGTTTAGACTGACGACCGGCGCGTCGCCGCCGCCGAACTCGGGCAGACGGTCGCGCATTTCGATGATCAGGCGTTCGGCTGTTTTTTTGCCGACGCCGGGCAGGCGGACCAGGGTTTGCGTATCATTGTCCTGGATCGCGCGCTGAAATTGCTCCGCGGTCAGTCCAGACAGCAAGGTCAAAGCCAGTTTCGGGCCGACGCCGCTGACCTTGATCAGGTTCCTGAACAGGGCGCGATCGGCTTCGGTCGAAAAACCGAACAGAATCTGCGCATCCTCGCGCACGACCAGGTGCGTATGCAGCTTTACTTCCGTACCGACGGCAGGCAGGTTGTAAAACGTGGTCATCGGCGCCTCGATCTCATAGCCAACCCCATGCACGTCGAGCAGCAACAGGGGAGGGGCCTTATGGGCCAGAATGCCGCGCAGAAAACCGATCATCGAGCCAGGCTCCGGTCGATCCTGAGCGCGGTCTGCCGATAGTGCGAATGGCACAGGCACAGCCCCAGCGCGTCGCTGGCGTCGATTTGCAGTTCGCCCTGTATGCCGAGCAGGATTTTGACCATATGTTGCACCTGTGCTTTTTCCGCATTGCCCTTGCCGACCAAGGCCTGCTTGACTTGCCGGGCCGCGTATTCGAAGACCGGCAGGCCCGCGGTCTGCACCGCGCAAATCGCCGCGCCGCGCGCCTGGCCGAGCTTCAGCGCCGAATCGGCGTTTTTATGCATGAATACCTGCTCGATCGCCATCTGTTCGGGGTGGTAAAGATCGACGATTTCGCGTACCGAATCGAAAATCTGTTTCAGCCGGTCCGGAAAATAATCGGCCTTGACCCTGATGCTGCCGCTGGCTATGTAGCGGCAGCCTTTCGGTCCCTGTTCGATGATGCCGTAACCAGTCACGCGCGAGCCGGGATCGATGCCGAGTATCCGGGTTGTCTGACTATCCGAATGAATTTGATCCAATGCCGGTTAGCCTGCGAACTGCGCGATGATGTCTTCGCTGATGTCCGCATTCGAATACACGTTCTGCACATCGTCGAGATCTTCCAGGCGGTCTATTAGGCGCAGCATTTTCTCTGCATCATCCGCGTCGAGTTCGGTGTTGGTCGAAGCCTGCATCGTGACTTCGGCATTATCGGGTTCGAAGCCCGCCGCGATCAGCGCCGCTTTGACGGCCAGATACTCTTCGGGCGCGGTCATCACGTCGATCGAGCCGTCGTCATTCGTGATCACGTCGTTCGCGCCGGCCTCCAAAGCGGCTTCGATCAGCGCGTCTTCATCGATGCCTTCCGCATAGCTGATGATGCCGGTTTTGGTGAACAGATAGGCGACCGAACCGTCGGTGCCGAGATTGCCTCCCGCCTTGGTGAACGCGTGGCGCACGTCGCTGACCGTGCGGTTGCGGTTGTCGGTCAGGCATTCGACCATTACCGCCGTGCCGCCGGGTCCGTAGCCTTCGTAGCGCACTTCTTCATAGTTCACGCCTTCCAGCGCGCCGGAGGCTTTTTTGATCGCATTGTCGATCGTGTCGCGGCGCATGTTCGATCCGAGCGCCTTGTCGATTGCGGTGCGCAAGGTCGGGTTAGTGCCTGCATCGGGGCCGCCGGATTTAACCGCGACGGTGATTTCGCGCAGCAGTTTGGTGAAGATTTTACCGCGTTTGGCGTCCTGTCCGGCCTTGCGGTGCTTGATGTTAGCCCATTTACTGTGTCCAGCCATTATCTTTCTCTAATAACGTATTTCTTAAATAAACAACAATCGTAGGGTACGCATCGCGTACCTTTTTGAGCCTTTTAGACTCGGCAGACTTGTTTTGTTAATGTACGCTATGCGTACCCTACAAGACTGCCTCAGAGTTACTTGATGAAGGTGCTGCGATCAAGTGGAAAGAAAAAGTCTCAAAGTTGTCGCGTGGCTTGAGTTTCAAATCCCGGCGAATGGCAAGCCCGGTAGGTCGGGCGCGCTTTTTATGCCCGACATTTCCAATGCTTGAAGGGTGGGCATGGTGTCGGATCGTCGCAATATCCTGAAGCATGATCGCCACAATGAACGTCGGGCAACGATGAAGCTGTTGCCCGACCAGGGCTGCTCAACGACCACCGAGTAATCGGTCATACTCGCTGTGGTGACCAATCCAAAACCACACAATATCCTGACCATCTTCGATGGCAACAGCTCGGTAGTGAATACCCACTCGAACAGACCAAAATCTTCCAACTTTCTTGAAATGAAGCGAAGGGTGGGAGGGATCACGTTTGAGTATTTTATAATTTTCATCGGCAAGCCGCTGGATATTCTCAGGCAGTACCGCATAAAACCGCCAGAATTTAGGGTTGGCGCGATGTCTCATAGGTCAGTACAGCGGCCTTCACGAAGATCGCGCAATGCTTCCTCAGCGAAGGCATCAAGACGGCCTGCCGCAATATCTTCCTCCAATTGTTTGTCCCAAACCTCAGCGTCGAATTCTTGAAACCAATCCCGAAAGGCGGAAAGGTCTTCGCGGGAAAGCTTGGATACAGCCACTTCAATCTCAGAAATCACAGTCATTACTCGTTACCTTTTGATATGGGTTGGTCCTATCGGGCAATAGCAAAGTAGCCCGGCAGGTCGGGCACACTATTTGTTCCGACTTTTTCAATGCCTGAATGAAGGGTGGGCATGGTGTCGGATCGTCGCAATATCCTGAAGCATGATCGCCACAATGAACGTCGGGCAACGATGAAGCTGTTGCCCGACCTACACGGCTATGAATTGTGTTTTATTCAGATTCATTAACATAATTATCGAGGTATTCACTAACCGCCTGCTTCCAAATTGACAAATCAGAAAATGGAGGTCTTGAAGGATGATTAGGCCAAATTACTAAACGTATAGGATGGCTCTTTGCGTTTCTTACTGACCATTCTCTAAAGTAGTAACTTCTTTGAATGTATCCGTTGAATCCAAAGGTGTTGGTTGGTTTTTTCCAGTCTACTCGCAACCCTGATTCATTCCACCACTTTGATATATCATCATCTTTTAATATGCCATTTAACCCAAATAAAACTACCAAATCAGGGGAGTGAGTTTCGTTGAGTAAATCTGAAACCCACTTAACATAATCTTTTTCAACATCCTTTATCGTCGCAGAACCTGCCGATCCTGTGCCTAAATTAACGTGCGATGTAAGGGAAAGAGCTTGAATTTCAGTTATTTCGGGATGAAAGCGTTTGAAGAATGAGTGCGATAGGTATCTCAGCTTGATCCAATAATCACGGGCATCTGGATAATAAAAGTGGCTATTTTCCGTTTTTATTGCACGTGGCTCGCTATAACAGTAATCGCTACTTTCTTTGCGCAATTCCTCGGTTTCATAATTGGGTGCATTGCCAGGCGAAACACCAACAAGCACAAGTTTCGGATCAAGACTTGCAGGCATTCCATCAGGCCATACTTTTTCCGGGGTTAATTGTATAAGGTCATTCTTAAGCTTGGCTTCTTCTTCTGGCTTCAGAGACTTAAGAAAGCTGAGATGATCTAGGTAATTCATGGCTATCTTCAAAAGTATATTGTGGCCGACTATAGAATATGCCTCAACACCGATGCCAAACTCGGCCCTTCAACAAAATGATCGGCCAACTCACGCACAACCGGCCGGGCGGCCACGCCGCCGAAGCCGATCACGCTGACACCTTCCTGCTTCGCTTCCATGTCGGTCTTGCCGTCGCCGATCATCAGCAACGGACTATCCGAACGCTTCAAGTCCCGGCAAATCTGCGCCTTGCCGCCGGTCCGGGCCAACGGCGAGGTCTGATCGAAATCCCGATAGCTGCCGTTCGCGTTGAAAAAAATATCGACCGCATGCACGTGATTTTCCGGCACGCCCAGGAAGCCCGCGAGCGGCAGGATTGCCTGACGCAAGCCGCCGCTGACGATATGCACTTCCTTGCCGTGCGCCGTCAGCGCTGAAAATACGTCGGCGGTGCCTTCGACCATCTCGGCGATGTAAAGCCCTGCCAGCCAGTTGATGCCGGCTGCATCCGGGCGGATCAGCGACAGCCGTTTCTCGTAGACCGCTTCGAGCGGCACCTCGCCGTTCATCGCCGCATCGGTCAGCCTGGCCATTTCCGCGCGCATGCCGGCGCGGCCGGCCAGTTCGTCGATGCCTTCGATTCGGCTCAAGGTGCTGTCGCAATCGAAGCAGATGATGCCGAAGCTCATAAGTTGATCTGGGTGACCTGATGTACCGGCGGCACGTCGTGCAGTTGTTTCAGCAAGGCTTCGGAAACCGGCGCGCTGACGCTGATTACCGCCATCGCCTGCTGTTCGCCGTCGGCCACGCCGACCTGCATCCGGGTGATGTTGATGTTCGCATTGCCGAGCACCGCGCTGATCGCGGAGATCACGCCCGGGCGGTCGTCGTGCCGGGTGATCAGCAGAGTGCCTTCAGGCACCGCTTCGATGTCGAAATGGTTAATGGAGATCAACCGCGGATGGTGGCCGCCGAGCAACACGCCGGTCGCGCTGGTGCTGCCGTGCGAGCTGTGGCCGGTCACTTTGATCATCGACACGTAATCTTCGGTTTCGGCGGTTTTCGATTCGATCAGCGAAATGCCCTGGCGCTTGGCGATGTTTTCGGCATTGACCCGGTTGACCGGCGTCGAAAACTGGCCGGCCAATACGCCGACCAGCGCGGCGACAGATACCGGTCGCGCCTCAACTTCGGCGGCGCGGCCGAACAAGGCGACCTCGAGTTTTTCCAGCGGCTCGGTCGCAAGACCGATCACGACCTTGCCTAATTTGGTCGCAAGATTGATGTAGTCGCTGGATTTTTGCAGTTCTTCCGCGGACAGCCGAGGCAGGTTGAGCGCATTGATCGCCTCGCCGGTTTGGAGGAAGGTGACCGCCTGGATGGCGATTTCGACGCTGACCGCGACTTGCGCCTCGGTCGTCGACGCGCCCAGATGCGGCGTGAATACGATGTTGTCGAGTTCGAGCAGGGGCGATCCGACGGGGGGTTCGTTTTCGAATACGTCGAGCGCCGCGCCGGCAATTCTGCCGTTCTTTAACGCCTCATACAGCGAGCCTTCATCGATCAGGCCGCCGCGTGCACAGTTGATGATTCGCGCGCTCTTTTTCATCATGCCGAGCTGCTCGGCGCCGATGATGTTCTTGGTTTTTTCGATCAGCGGGCAGTGCAGGGTCAGATAATCGGCGCGGCTGACCAGGTCGTCGAGACTGACCGATTCGACGCCGAGGTCGGCGAAGATTTCCGGCGCAACAAACGGGTCATAGGCGATCACTTTCATTTTCAGGCCGTGGCCGCGCTGGGCGACGATGCGGCCGATTGTGCCGAAACCGAGAATCGCCAAGGTCTTGTGCGCGACTTCCGCGCCCATCAGCTTGGAGCGCTCCCATTTGCCGGAACGGACCGAACTATCGGCGGTCGGCAGGCGGCGGCTCAGCGACATCATGTGCGCGATCGCCAGTTCGGCGGTCGTGGTCGCGTTCGCGTCCGGGGTGTTCATGACGATCACGCCCATTTCGGTTGCGGCCGGAATGTCGACATTATCGACACCGATGCCGGCGCGGCCGATCAATTTCAGGCGCTTGGCGGCCTGCAACACTTTCGGCGTGACCTTGGTGTCGCTGCGGATCAACAACGCGTCGTAATCCCCGATAATCTCGCACAAGCCGTCCTCGTCGAGTCCGGTCTGGATATGAATCTGGAGGCCGGATTGCTCATTCAGATAATTGATGCCGGCTTCTGATAATTTGTCGGAGATTAGGATTTTCTTCATGGTGCTCTTGGCCGCAGTAAGGCTTGCTAAAAAAGTTCCTATTTTAACAGATATGACTGTATCGCGGTACGATCTTGAAAGAGATTAGGGAAACCGGCAGGACGGCTTTCGCCGGGAATTGTCGGCGCGAAAAGAAAGTTCCGGTTCTGGCATTCTCGCATAAGGTTGGTTGATGTTGAGCATGCCCCCTCTGCCGCCAGTAGCGCTAAATTGAATATTTCCCGTATCGTCAGGTTGCACGGGATCGCTACACCGGAAAAGATCATAGGGGTTGCCGCGATACCCGGATCGCTCCGGTTCATGCCTGCATTCGATATCTCCATGGGTCCGCTTTTTCAGGGAGGCAATTTTCGATTTATGCAATCACGCCGGTTTGCGAAGTGCTCTGCAGAGTTTAAAAAATTCAACCTGTGTTCCTTGACAAAATAATGGCCCTAACCTTTACTTTTTGAAAACAAGTTTCAGTTCGGAAAAGGTCTTGTTGCATAAATCAGCAATCGGTTGATTTGCAGATCCGAATTTTCTTTTACTTTAGCCACAGGAAGTCTTTAATGAAAAAAATCCAGTTATTATTCTTGATACTGCCTTTGGTATTTGTCAGCAAAAGTTATGCTTTTGGTTTTGGAGCAAAACCTAATTCCAATACGGTTCCCGCTGTTCCAAGACCTAAGGCTTTCAATGATAATGTGTATATCGTTGCTAATAATCAAGTTCCCGGAAATACAGTCCTAGATGGAAATGTTACTGAAAATGATTTTAATGGTAGTTTTGTGGAGTTGGTTAGCAGCCCTTCAAGCAAATATGGTTACTTGCTATTAACTGCTAAGGGAGACTTTAAATATAATTTATTTGATAATGCGCCTGAAATTTCAGCCTTGAAAGCAGGGGACATCCTTAAAGATAGTTTTTATTATCGTTACATAAATCAACAAGGCATGGCATCCAAAGCTAAGTTGATAATCAATATCATCGGCGATCCTCTCGATGAACTCGGTAATACCATATTAGATATTAATCCTTCCAGTGATAATTATGACAATGTCGATATTGAATTCAACGATGTTTCATCAAATGCTACTCAGGTAAACTCAGGAAGAAACATAGAAGGATCTCTTTATTCTTCTCTTGACAAAGATTGGTTTTCCTTATCCAGTGCAGGGAATGAAATCATTAGTATTGAGTTATGCCCGGTGGGTAGTGTTTGTTACAATAAAAAAAATTGGGTTGTCTATATTTTTGACAGCCAAAAACTAACTAAGGATATGGAGTCGTCAACGATTCCGTTACAAAAATGGATTAATGACGGCAGCACTAAAGATGTGAACGGGAATTCTTACCCGCTTGTTGTTGGGCAAGCAAATCACATGTATCTTTTATATCGTGAAGGAATATACGATGGTGCTTTAGTCGGGGTTATTGATCCTTGCTTTGGTTCTAGTGGAGACATCTCAAGTACGTCTTCCTCTTCTAAAAATTCGGTTAACATTGGCGTCGGTCCCGGTGCGAGAAATTATTTTATCGCTGTCTCTTCGCCATTGCTGGGGGATGGTAGTGATTCGGTTTGCGGTGCAGGGAGCGTTAAGTTGACTAAGCCGGATAAAAAGGTGGAAGTGAGCAAACAGGGGACGGACGGTAATTCGACAACAAGCCTCGAAGATACTACGAGAGAGTTCATCTCTGCCTTCCCATATAGCGATGACCAATATGCCATTAAGATAACGGGGACTGGACGTAAACCTCTGTAACAGGCTGTGGAAGTTTGCCCGTTCCTCTTCGGCTTTTGCCCTTTCTAGGCGTTTTTTTCTGGCGGAAAGCCTTCTGGCGCTTGAAAAAAAACGCTAGCCATTTTTGCCGCCTCAAAACGCGGGCTGCCAAAGGCGGCCGCCAGTTAATTTTCGCTGCTGAAATCGGACGGCCCCTATTTCGGCTTTCGCGAAAATTGCTGGCGCTCCTGAAATCCGCAAGGTCCGGATATAGCGGTTACCGCGCTTGCCGATGCCTGAATAAACGGCTTTATTACCGCTGTTATGCTGCTTGAGCCGGCCGCATTCCCGGCTCCGCCTGTAACCCTTGCCGTCACCGATATTCGCCGCCACAATGGTGGCCGTCGGCGGCCCGATCCCCGGCACATCGAGAAAATGCCGTCTGTGTTCGTTTTCGACGTAGAGGCGGTTAATCCGGCGATCCTTGCCTTTCGATCTCGCTATCCAGAGGGGTGAGCTTTTCGTATTGCCCTGCAAACAATTCACGGCCCAACTCCATAAACCATTTTCTGCATCCTCCAAAATGCAGGGTAATTCTTTTCTCACCTGGTTGATACCTTGCTTGATGGTAAGGCCTCTTTTGATTTGATTGACGAGGTCGGTGCGTTTATCGTCCAATTTCTGGCGGATGCGATAAGTCAGTTGCTTGTCTTGTTTCTCGACCGTCTTGATCGCCCCTCGCGTTTGTTCGGGCGCGTGACCGCATCATGGGGCGCTTGCTCACCGTTAAAGTCATTCTTATTACCGACCATGGTACTTTTGACATGGCGCGCATTCGATAACACCACGCAATGGCCCGGTTTCATCAATTATCTGGCCCAATGGTGTGCGCCGCCACACGCCTCAATACCAATTGTATTGGCTGGATAATTGGCAAAAAAGCCAATAACTCCGCTCTTTTCGGCTTCCGTTTGACGGACTTTCCCTCCGCGCTCGACATGTACAGATGAAAAAATGTTCTTGGCGATGTCCAAATTAGCTACGTTATGATTCATGCCGGACTCCTCTTTGCTCAGTAAATTATGGTTGGTGCATTATGAAGTCGGTGAAGAGGAGTCCATATGATCATCCTAAAAGGCAGTAATGAGAGTGATAAGGAGATCTTGGAAACGAACAAAATTCGGCCCGATTTCATGTGTTTTTGTTCAATCCTGTTTCGAGCCGATTTGGTATAATCCGATCATTTAGTAACGTTTGCCTGCCGTCTGCGATAACGGCCTGGCGATGAAGGGGGGTGATTGTTCTGGGCTAAATTTATCTTTGCGCTTCCGGTGTTCGCTTTAGCCGTCTGGCTCGCGTGGCTGGCCGTGCCCGGCATGAGCGGAGCGGCGCCGGAGGTCACGTTTACCACGATTACCAACAAGAAAATCGTATTGCGGGAGTGGCGCGGCAAGCCGGCGATCGTGACCTTTTGGGCGACCGATTGCCCGTCGTGCATGCTTGAAATTCCGCATCTGGTTGGTTTGTATCGGCAATTTCATGATCATGGCCTCGAAATGATCGCGGTGGCGATGGCTTACGATCCGCCCAATCATGTGGTTGCAATGACACAGGACAGGCAATTGCCTTATGATGTCGCTTTGGATTTGAATTCGGCGCATGCGCTGGCGTTTGGCGATGTGCAATTTACACCCACGACTTTTTTGATTACCCCCGAAGGCAAGATCGCCGAACGATCGGTAGGCGTTTTTGATTATGAATCCTGGCAAAACCGAATTGCCGCAATGTTGAACGAAGGATGAGCGATGCTCTGGTTAAAAGCGTTTCATTTGATATTCATGGTCACCTGGTTCGCCGGGCTGTTCTATCTGCCGCGCCTGTTCGTCTATCACGCTCTGAGTTCGGACAGCGTCAGCCGCGAACGCTTCAAGATCATGGAACGCAAGCTGTATTACGGCATCATGACGCCAGGCATGCTGTTGACGCTGGTTTTCGGCGTTTGGATGCTGGCCGATTACGCCTGGGACATGTACCGGAGCAGCGGCTGGCTGCATGCTAAATTGGGCTTGCTGGCGTTGTTGGTCGGCTATCATGGCCTATGCGGCAAGTGGCTGTTGGACTTCAAGCATGATCGTAACCGCCATAACCATGTGTATTTTCGCTGGATGAATGAAGTGCCGGTGTTGTTCCTGTTCGGCATCGTGATTCTGGCCGTGGTCAAACCTTTTTAATAGCTATGTTTTTAATTCATGAAACACATCATCACCCTGTCCGGTGACATCGGCAGCGGCAAGTCTTCGGTCGCGGCGGAACTGCAAAAACTGACCGCCTATGACATCATCGGCACCGGCAAGATTCAGCGCGCGATCGCCGAGCGGCGCGGGCTGACGACGCTCGAATTGAACAAGATTTCCGAAACCGACCGCAGCGTCGATGACGAGATCGACAATTACGTGATCGAAATCGGCAAAACCAAGGATGATCTAATCATCGATTCGCGGTTGGCCTGGCATTTCATTCACGCCGCGTTCAAGGTGTATCTGTCGGTCGATGCGCTGATCGGCGCGGAACGCGTGTTTAACGCCGGGCGCAGCGACGAGCACAATCCGTCGCTGGAAGCGACGCTGCAAAACAATCTGAAACGTCAGAGTTCCGAGGACCAACGTTTTTACAAATTGTACGACGTGCATTTTAGGCGCTACGACAATTACGACCTGATCGTCGACACCTCTTATACCGCGCCCGAAGCGATCGCCCGTAAGATCTATGAATGTTTTGAAAAGCGGAACCAGGGTGGGGAGTTTCCGGAGCTTTGGTTGGACCCTCGGCGGTTGTTGCCCACGCAAGACCTGGAGATTGATGTGGGTGGGAATAGCGGTTTCGATTTCGCCGAGCCGATCTCGGTATTTGTGCATGACGGCCTGATCTATATCGCCGACGGCCATCAACAAACGCTGGCCGCGCGCAAGGCCGGCCTCGACCTGATTCCGGCTCGTATATTGACCGAAGATGCAGCGAATTTCAGCGAGCTCGCCGGTGCCGTGTCTCCTTCAATGCGGCAGGCCTGGAAAGCCGCGATGGATGTCGATGTTTAATATGGTTAGGCTCATTAAATTTGATCGGCTCAAGCCGGCCACTTTGCGACGTTCAAAGATTTTAGCGTATGGCTAAAGTAAAACCGCAGCAGTCGTTTAGCACAAAGCGGTCGTCTGGAGCCCCAAGTTATAACTTTAAAACCCCCTATTTTTATGTTTCATAATTTAGAATCCCGCATATATCCAAGATTATTTTTTCCAATTTCTTACTTGATAATGACCTCATAGAGTATTCTTGATTTGATTCTCTGGCGTTTACGCTATTGTTGAAAGTTTCAATTACCTTTTTCTTTGACCATTTTTTAGTAACGAATCCAGGGGATAAAATATATTCTCTCGGTAAATACCAGAATTCACTTCCAGTCGAATCAATAACACGCAGTTTGATTTCACTCCCTGCCAAGCTTAAGGATACGCAAATCTCGGCCAATTGCCTAAGGTTAATTGCCGAATACAATTTTTCGGGTGATACAATAAGTACAGGATACTCTGGTTTCCTGAACATGATTCTAAATTCCACTTCTTCCACAATTCTCTGGCTCCTAGTATTCTGTTCAGCTTACCGTTTTCTTTTTTACACAATCTTATAACGCCACGGATCACAGGTGGCAAACTTGTAGCGCAGCCCGCATAACTCCAACTTGCGATAGCGTAATCGGAGAGATGTTAGCTTGGAAATGTGCGATTACGAAAGCTAATCGCACCTATATTCTGAAGACAGCTTATTTGCCATTTTTGTCATTGCAAATTAAGTCATATTTAGCAGCAACAAGTCGATCTCGCTCATTCAAGCTCGATAGAGCGCTACCGGCCATTACCTGCCCATCGAGTTTGATTTTTGAGTGACCGGTCAAAGCTAAAATCGACCGTTAATACCTAAATTAAGCCGCGCCGCGAAGCGGAGTCAGCTTGAATGAATTGTTAGGCCGCACTCGGGGGAGACATTTCAAATTGCGGGATGTTTGTATCCACACATGTCCAAGGTTGCGCACGGGAAACGAAGATATCAAGCATCGGTTTGAACGTAGTTGGATCATCTAAGGTGGAGAACCGAATGGACATGAAATCTGGAATGGCCTCGCCGCGAGTGAATAGCGGTGTTCCACATGTGCCACAAAACGAGCGAACGGTTTTGCCCCCACTTGTTGCTGTAACTGTGTAGGTGTTTGGTGCGCCTTCTACTTGGGTAGATGCCAACGCAACGATGATGCCGGATGCGAATGGAGCGCCGCTGGAAATTTGGCAATCCTGACAATGGCAGTTCAGCATGGCAATGGGAGCGGCAGTACATGTGTAGCGAATTTTTCCACACGCGCATCCACCAGAAAATGGGATTGTCATGAAGTAAGTCTCCTGTGGCCTAACAAGGAATTAGATAGTTTCCGTATATCTACCGAAAAATAATCGTCGGCACGATAATTTATTGATCTGCATGTGATCTTCCTTTCAGTAAAGCATTCGATGGAGAAATAATGACCGGTAACGACCAGACTGCTGCCATTGAATCAGATCGGGCGATAGTCCGCAACGGGTCGACTTCTGCCAATCAATGTCAGATTGTTTGAGACTAATTTTTGAAGCCGTCAGATCAAGTCCAGAGCTTTATATAATATATCATTCCGCGGATCAAACGGCGTTAGTTGATTAGGCGCTGTTTGAAGACTTACGAATCGAGCACGTAGATGGGTAGAGCGCCAGCGAAACCCATCAATCGTAATCCAAATCATCAGTCTCCACGCCCGCCCACTCCGAAAAACACAAGCCTAATTTGACATATCGATGAAACGACGAATAAGGCGAGTCCGCAGCCTGCCGCACACAACCATGCTTCGCTGGATAAATTGATGGGTTTCGCTGGCGCTCTACCCATCCTACGGCCCTTGTGTGGAAGGCGGCATTCCGCGCTTCAATCGCCGGGTTTCTTCAACATTTTCCGCACTTCGCCCAGATGCATTTCCTCCTGTGCGATCATACGACGCGCATATTCTTCCAGCAGCACGTGATGGCCGCTGACCAGGTCGAGCAGGGTGTTATAGGCCGACAGCGCGAGCATTTCATGATCGAGTGATTCGCGCAGGATGTCGCCGATGTCGTGCCGGTGCGTTTCGAGCAGTGGGCCGATGCCGAGCGACGGATGCGCGTCCAGCAGCGTAATCAGTTCGCCCGCTTCGTTCGCGTGTTGCAGCGATTCGGTGGCCTGTGCTCGCATCCAGCCGACGATCGGTATGCGCCCGTAGCCGACC
The DNA here is from genome assembly GCF_035916875.1 of Methylomicrobium sp. Wu6. Lineage (NCBI taxonomy): Bacteria > Pseudomonadati > Pseudomonadota > Gammaproteobacteria > Methylococcales > Methylococcaceae > Methylomicrobium > Methylomicrobium sp. Wu6. The sequence continues at coordinate 1,607 of NZ_JAXUHN010000088.1, read as the reverse complement.
ACCATCAACGCATAATGGGTATAACGCACCACGCCGGCCAATTCGGTTTCCAGAATCTTGTTCAGCACGGTGATGACTTCGTCTTTATCGAATCCGTTGTGAGCCATGGCAGCCTCCCGAGGCAAAATGAATAAAGCCTTACTATATCGGGTTTAGCCGAATTTTGCGACTCCGATCCGGTGTCGGAGTATCCGGCGTTGACTTGTGCGGCGGACACGATTATAACTCTCGAAGTTTCTTGCGATGGTGCGCTCGATGAAGCACTCCCACTATTATGTTTTCGCCGTGCAATTGAAAGATCCCGAGCACATACGCGCGGTATTCGGTTCGGCGGTCGTGCAGGTCGCGCATGCGGATATTACGCGCGGCATCGAGCAGTTTTGCGGGCCGCTGCTGAGCCGTTATCAAGTTGATGGCGAGGTCATTTTGCCGGTGTTCGGCCGCTGGCAGCGCGTTTTTGGGGTAAAAAAAGCGTCGATGCGAACGGACATGCAGGAGCAATTGCCGGTATTAAAGGAAACCGGTGCGGTGATGATGCGCGACTTGCTGATCGCCTGCTTCGGCCAGGCCACCGGAAGTCGTCGGGGCTTCGATTTGATCATTGCCGAAACGGAGAGTACGGATTTTGAAGCGGTCAATCGCGCGGTGGAGCGGGCATTGCGCATGGAGATCGGCACCAGCCAGCTGTCGGCCGCCATTTCGGAGGAGGGCCTAACGCAACTGATCGATGGCGGCAAGCTGCTCAGCTATTTCCAGCCGATTGTCGAACTGCAGAAGGGCAACATCGTCGGCTACGAAGCGCTGACGCGTGGCCCTGTCGATTCGCTGGCGCATTTGGCGGACGATCTGTTCGGCGCCGCCCGTTATTACGGATTGACCGAAGCGCTGGAGTTGGCCTGTCTGCGGCGGGCGATCGCCTGGTTGAAAGTGATTCCGGAACCGCTATGGATTGCGGTCAATCTGGGGCCTGCCTTATTCATGTCGCGCAAGTTCGGTCAATTTATCCGCAGTGCGGACGTCGAGCCCTTGCTGCCGCGCGTGGTGTTCGAATTGACCGAGCATGTGCCGGTCGCTTCGTTGGCTGCACTGCGCGCCGCGGTGACGGCTTTATCTTCTGGCGGTTTGCGCTTGTCGCTCGACGATACCGGTTGCGGTTTCTTCGATTTGACTACGGTCGAAACGATGCGGCCCGAAATGGTGAAGCTATGCATCACGGTGATCAGCAGGATAGACCGCAGCACCGAGGTCGAGCGCGAGATGCGGCGGACCATTGAAGCCGTCGCAACATTGGGCGGCCTGACCTTGGGCGAGGGCGTCGAGAACGCCGATCAGGCCGAAATCCTGAAACGCAGCGGCGCTGCGTTGGCGCAAGGCAATTATTTCGCTTTTCCGAAACCTGCAAGAGAGCTTTTTTCTCAATAATGACAATGGCTTGTTTGTTGCATTTCCGCGGAGCCCCATCTATTCTTCCAGGGACGAATCGCGTCGTCTTAACCAATAATGGGAAATCCCCCGGCTCTGCCGGGGAGACAGCAAAAGTTTGACAATAAGAGGAGTCCATCAGGAAACTGACTACCGTGAACCGCCAAGCACACGATAGAGGAGAA